>JACJXH010000003.1:300000-427571 GCA_020636745.1 Lentimicrobiaceae bacterium
GTTTGCTCATTTCACGAATCCGGGGTGGCATGGTAGCAGAGAACAACAAAGTATTTCTGTTCTTAGGCAAATAACTGATAATCTTCATAATATCATCAAAAAATCCCATATCGAGCATTCGATCAGCTTCATCCAAAACAAGATGCTGAAGCTGCTGTACCAACCCAATATCCATATTCAGAAATGAAATAAGCTTTCCGGGTGTTGCAACAACAATATCAACACCTTGTGATAAAGCCTTTCGCTGTTGTTCCCACTCCTTTCCATCAGTGCCACCATAAACTGGCAGTGAACTAATATTTAAAAAATAGCTAAATCCTTCGAGTTGCTGAGCAATCTGAATAGCTAATTCGCGGGTAGGTGCAATAATAATCGTATTGATTCCTTTTACAGGAGTTTGAACAATACGATGGAGAATGGGCAAAAGATAAGCAGCTGTTTTACCGGTACCGGTTTGGGCACATCCAATTACATCGTGCCCTGCCATAATATGGGGAATAATCTGAGATTGAATTGGTGTTGGAATTTCATAGCCTATAGAATCGAGCCCTTGCATAATTCCATCATCAAAGCCAAAACTGCTAAATGTTAGAGGGTCTTCAGCATTTATTTTATCAGTCATAAAAACGTGGATTTCTTAGCAAAGAAAAATAAATGCTAAGCTGTTTTCAAAGGTACAAAATATTATGATAGCCGGCCTTACAATACCAAAGAGCTAATGTTCAATCAGCCTATGCAGGGCTCATGAATTTATTGAAAAGCATATATATAAAAAAAAGAGGTGTTACCACCTCTTTTTAAAATCGTAATAGTTGCTTCAAACTATTTAACAGGAAGAGCTGCAATTGAATCAGCAATTCTCTGCTGCTCAGCAGCAACAGCATTGATTGAATCCTGAACTCTCATAGCTTCAGCTTCAACAACTGCGATAGAGTCAGCTACTCTGATTGAATCAAGACGAGCCTGTTCAGCTTTCTGTTCAGCGCTTGGTCCGCAAGCAACCATAGTTGCTAAACCAGCAACCAATAAAATCTGTGATAATGTTTTCATGTTTATGTGTTAGATTAAAACAAGGCAAAGATACATGAAAGCAATATTAAAAAGCAAGTAATTGTGCATTTTTTTAAGATTTTTTTAATGCCTATATAATGTTGAATATCAAGGCATAAGGCAAATCATTAAAAAATATTTTTAATTTAACCTTAAAATAGCCTTAAAAAGTAGTCCAAAAATAAGCGAATTTTAATGGATGAGCCTAAAAAACGAAAAAAAACGGCCCCTATTTTATGCAAGGTGACAGTAAAATAAAATTCACATCAAAATTTGAAAGTTGACAAGCCCATTATTAGTATATCTTTGCACAGCACACAATAATTATTGCTAAAAATGTCCAAATTACCGCCCTTAGCTGAGCAGTTGCGCCCTGATGGTTTCGACGACTATGTTGGTCAGAAGCACCTGATTGGAATGGATGGTGTACTAAGAAAAGCCATTGAATCCGGACATCTGCCCTCAATGATTTTCTGGGGCCCGCCGGGAGTAGGCAAAACCACACTTGCTTATATTATTTCGCAGAAACTGAACCGTGATTTTTTCACACTGAGTGCCATTAATTCAGGTGTTAAAGATATCAGGGAAGTTATTGAATTGGCTGGCCGTAAAGGGTTGGGAGCAATTTTATTTATTGACGAGATACACCGATTTAGTAAATCGCAGCAAGATTCCCTGCTGGGCGCAGTTGAAAAGGGAATTGTTACCCTGATTGGAGCCACAACCGAAAACCCTTCATTTGAAGTCATAAGTCCTTTGCTTTCGCGTTGTCAGGTTTATGTATTAAAGTCATTGACTGAAGAAGAATTGAGATTTATCATAAATAAAGCGATTCAAAAAGTCAGCACATCAACCGGAATAAATCTTATTATTAAAGAAGATGAAGCCTTGCTGCGAATTTCAGGAGGCGATGCCAGAAAACTGTTGAATGCCATAGAAATTATTGTCGGAACATCTTCTGTCAAGGATAATAAGATAGAGATTACCAATAAGACAACCACAGAAACAATTCAGCAGAATCTCACGCTCTATGACAAAAACGGCGAACAGCATTATGACATCATCTCTGCATTTATAAAATCAATGCGCGGCAGTGATCCCAACGCTACTGTTTACTGGCTGGCCAGAATGATTGAATCTGGTGAAGATCCGCTCTTTATTGCCAGGCGTATGCTAATTCTTGCTTCCGAGGATATAGGAAATGCCAATCCAAATGCTTTGTTATTGGCCAATGCCTGTTTTGACGCTGTTCATAAAACAGGTTATCCTGAATGCCGCATAATTCTTTCGCAATGTGCCACTTATCTTGCTTGCTCGGCCAAAAGCAATGCCTCCTATATGGCAATTGATGATGCACTTGCTCTGGTTAGAAAAAAGGGAGATTTGCCGGTTCCCTTGCAGATTAGAAATGCGCCAACCAGGTTGATGAAGAATATGGGCTACGGGAATGATTATAAATACGCACACAGCTTTGAAGGAAATTTCACTGAGATGGAATTTTTACCTCCTGAAATCTCGGGAACCCTTCTTTATAATCCGGGAGCAAACGCACGTGAAGAAGAGTTTCGCAACCGGTTAAAATCACTTTGGAAAAATAAATACCAATATTAATAAATTCCCCAATGAACAACATTCAGCTTCCCGAAATCAGTGGTTTGAAACATTATGCCAACCGCAATTTTTTCTTAATTGCCGGCCCTTGTGTGGTTGAAAACGAATCAATGCCCCTTGAGATAGCATTAAAAATTAACCAAATCACCACGCAACTGGAAATTCCATTCATTTTTAAAGCTTCTTATAAAAAAGCCAATCGCTCAAAATCATCCTCATTCAGCGGAATAGGTGATCAAATAGCACTTAAAAGCATCGGCCATGTAAAATCAGCACTTGGAATACCTGTTATTACTGACATTCATTCAGTTGATGATGCTTCAATGGCCGCAGAATATGTAGATGCCCTGCAAATTCCGGCTTTCTTATGCCGGCAAAGTGATTTACTTGCAGCAGCAGCAGCCACAGGTAAATGGGTTAATATCAAAAAAGGACAATTTCTTTCTCCTGAGTCGATGAAATTTGCAGTTGAAAAGGTGAAAGACAACGGAAATAATCAAGTAATGGTTACTGATCGGGGCACGATGTTTGGCTACCAGGATTTGATTGTTGACATGAGATCCATTCCTATAATGAAAAAAATGGGAGTTCCGGTAATTCTTGACATTACCCATTCGTTGCAACAGCCTAATCAGGCAGAAGGAGTAAGCGGTGGTAATCCTGCAATGATTTCAACCATTGCCATGGCCGGAATTGCAGCTGGCGCTGATGGAATTTTCCTGGAAACTCATCCTGACCCTAAAAATGCCAAATCAGACGGAGCCAATATGCTCCCACTGCATTTGCTTGAAAAATTACTGCATGATTTGGTTATTATGAGACAGGCTTATCTCCAGACGTTAGAGCCGTAATTAATAGTTATTCAGATACCCCCGGGAAGATAATTGCCGTGCTTATTTCTAAAAGCCTGGATGTAACAAAAAGAATACCCAAAATAGAAATACACATGATCATAACAAATGCGGGTCTCTTTAGCGCATGTGTATTCAATAGCACAGGAAGTCCTGTCCATAACAAATAAACACTGTATAGCCCGGGAATGAGTGTCCAGGTTAATGAAGCATGAAGATTGGCTACTACATACAACATGTAAAGTGGTGTAAGAGAATATATTATCAGTTTTCCGGAACGGATAAAATCTTTATTTGAGCCAAATTTACCGGCTAGACCATACAAGAAAATAGTAGCCAGAATAACGATAGCAACCTGGAGGATGATAAAAAAAGCAGACTGAATTAAAGGTAAAGAAAACTTGTAGGCATCAATATCCAATTCATTCTTCACGTAAAGGAAACTTCCAATGAATTGAGAAATGGCACCTGCCAATATTAGCGGAAAGGCATATGAGATAAAGACCTCTTTTAAAGAGCGTTTTTCGAGATTTATCACTTTCCATTCCCACCTGGGGAACAAAAGAATATTCCTGATTCGGCTTTGACTTTTATTATCCATTTTCCGCTGCATTTATTCAGAAACAGCATGCATAATAGCACCACTTTCGGGATGAAACATAACGTTTGACATATTTCCTGCCGGGAGATAAGTAATGAGTCCCATTTGCGAAATGATCATTTCTTTTTCAGCAATTTCCATACCTCCCACCCTAAGTGACACTTCTGCCAATTCTGGAATCCGGTAATAAAAACCATGAAGTTTTCTTGAAGCCTGTTCTCTTCTGAGAACAAAATCTTCAATGGCCTTATTGCGATTTAACGGAGTAATGATAACACTTACCGACTCTCCAACTGAACCCGATTTTTCCATTACTCCCTTATTTTTTGCAAAGCGACAAATAGTTTCCAACGTACCTTCTTTTGAAGATTCAGGCGTAACAGAAAATGTATGCTTTTCTACTGATTTCCGCTTTATTCCTTGAAAGAGAGCAAGATATTCCTTTTCCATTTTATTTAACTGGTCTATCATAAATTCAAGGCTCTCGCGCGAATAATTAACTTCCTGATAACCTGTTATCAGGCTGAATTTACTATCTTCAATCTTATAAATCAACTCTGCAATTTCGCGAGCCTGTTGCTCGGGTGTCCGTTCTGATAAACTGCGCTTCAGAACCTTTTCTTCAATTGTGGTCGTATCAATGCTGATGCGCCGGACTACCGTGTCAATTTTTTCAATAATTACAGGTTTCAGGAGTTCTCTGAATGGTTTGATATTTTCGTCTGAGTAATCGCCTGTAAGTAAAGCACTTTTCAAATTATTACTTATATTTTTGATATCGGTAAAGCCCCCGATGTATCCCTTTTCAGACATAGTAACCAAAAGCGATCTGCTATCTTTCACTTTTTCGTCAATTTCAATAAAATAAAATTGCTCAGGATCAACCTCAGAGAATGTACTTAATTCAACATTTTCAATTTCATAAGATATTGAATTTTCAGTGATTAAATCAGATAAGCCGAGTAATTTAAAAGCATAATCGGCATAAGGACCTTTGAAGCTTTCAGTTTTTACAACATCAAAATTCACCTGAATCACACTCCGGGGCAAACTATATATTATCCCATCCTTTTCGGTTGATGGGTTAGCACCTTTAAATGGCACCACATTAATTTGGCTAAAAACCGAAAAAGAAAGGCTTAAAAAGAGCAAGAGAATGACAAAACGCTTGAGTGCGTGCCTGAATGATTTCATATTAGCTGGTTTACGCTTCAAAGTTAGTGAAATTTTAAATCAATGGTTGAACCACTTTAACTCTTCACAGGGATATCTTTAGAAAAAGCAAATCTGTAATCCAGAATTAAACAACATCTAATCACTTGTTATTTAGTTATATAAAACTAAAATATCAATACTCTCAGATTAATAAAAGCATTCATTTCCATCATTACATGCATAATTTTGCTCTGACAAAAAGAATATTTGTATTTTTGGTAATGTAAATTACAATGACTTTTATGAGCAAACAATCCAGGCCTGACAAGTACTCCTCAACTGATAATCAAACACAACCTATTTTCCGTGACAGTCCTCAGCGAAGTCTGATAAAAGCCCTTACATATCGGGTGATGGCTTCAGGGGTTATGTTTGTTGTTTTTTTTATCATTTTCAGAAGCACAACCAAGCGTACTTTAAACGAGAGCCTGGGCGATGCAACACTTATTAGTATTATTGATTTTACGGTAAAACTGGCAATTTATTATTTTCATGAGCGTATCTGGTCTGGCATTATCTGGGGCAGATACTGGAAAAAAAATTATTGGGTCAGAAGAGCCTGGAAACGTGCCTATCGTAAAGCTCACAAATAGAAATAAGAAGTTTACTTTTTTTACTCCTGTTATTTCAGAAAAATATAAAAGCCCCGGGAAACACCCGGGGCTTTTATATGATTATTGAATTAACTGATTATCTCACAAACAGGAGTTCCCTGTATTTAGGCAATGGCCACAACTCATTGTCGACCAATAACTCAAGTTTATCGACATGATAGCGGATTATATCAAAATACGATAGTACATCTTCCCGATAAGCAAGGGCCTGCTTTTCAACATTATCAATAGCATTGGCAATTTTTCGGGCTTCCGTCATTTTATGAACCTCAGTGCGGATAACGGCAATATGTTCAGAAATTTCTCTGATAGTATCAAGCTGGTTTTTTGAAAGCGCTGTATAGGTTTTTGAATCAAGAACTTCTTTCAGTCCCTTTACATTTTCAATCAACTGGTTTTGATATCTGATAGCAATAGGAACAATATGGTTGATGGCCAAATCACCCATTACCCTGGACTCAATCTGAACTTTTCGTGTATAATTTTCAAGTTTGATTTCGTAACGGGCTCGGACTTCACGTTCAGATAGCACCTGATGCTCTTCAAACAACCTGATGGCTTCCTTTCTAAGCAAACTCTTAAGAGCATGCGGGGTATCGGGTATATTTGACAAACCTCTTTTAGCTGCTTCTTTCACCCATTCTTCACTATAACTGTTTCCTTCAAACCTGATACGTTTCGACTCGGCAACGTATTTCTTAACAACCCTAAAGATTGCATCTTCTTTTTCAACGCCGTCAGCCATAAGTTTATCTGCTTCCTGTCTGAATTTGCGAAGTTGATCAGCAACAATCAGATTAAGAGCTATCATAGGTTTAGCGCAGCTGGAAGTTGAACCAACAGCTCTGAATTCAAATTTATTGCCTGTAAAAGCAAAAGGAGATGTTCTGTTACGGTCAGTATTATCAAGCAGAATTTCAGGAATTTTAGGAATATTGATGTTCATTCCTTTTCCGCTTGTTTTCCTTTTAAGGGAAGCTTTATCAAGTTTTTCAATCTGGTCGAGAGTATCGCTTAATTGAGAGCCGATAAAGGCTGAAATAATAGCAGGAGGAGCCTCATGGCCACCCAGTCTGAGATCATTACCAGCCGAAGCTATATATGCTCTTAACAAATCGGCATGAGTGTCAAGGGCTTTGAGAATACTCGAGAGAAAAACAAGAAATTGCAGATTTGCCTGTGGAGTTTTACCAGGCGACAAGAGATTTTCGCCTGTATTAGTACTCATTGACCAGTTATTGTGCTTCCCTGAGCCATTTACACCTGCGTAAGGCTTTTCGTGCAGTAATACGGTATAACCATGACGTTTACCAACTTTTTCGAGCAAATGCATAATCAGCTGATTGTGATCAACGGCAACATTTACTTCCTCATAAACAGGAGCACATTCAAATTGATTGGGGGCAACTTCATTGTGCCGGGTTCTTACAGGAATTCCCAAACGATGTGCTTCATATTCAAATTCACGCATAAATTCAATCACTTTTTCAGGAATAATACCAAAATAGTGATCAGATAACTGTTGATCTTTTGCACTTGAATGACCAAACAATGTCCGACCTGAAAGTGATAAATCAGGTCTGGCATTATATAAGGCGGTGTCAACCAGAAAATACTCCTGTTCCCATCCCAGTGTAGCAAAAACTCTTTTTACATTTTCATCAAAATACTGACATACCGCTGTAGCTTCGCGGTCAAGCGAACTGGAAGCTTTGAGCAGAGGTGTTTTATAATCAAGAGCTTCTCCTGTATAAGAAACAAAAATGGTAGGAATACAAAGTGTGCGATCCATTATAAACGCAGGAGAAGTGGGATCCCAGGCAGTATATCCCCTGGCCTCGAAAGTATTGCGAATTCCGCCGCTGGGGAAACTCGAAGCGTCAGGTTCCTGTTGGATTAATTCATTCGCATTAAAAGCTTCAATTGCATGTCCGTCGCCTGTTGGAAAAACAAAAGCATCATGTTTCTCTGCGGTTGAGCCAGTTAACGGATGAAACCAATGGGTAAAGTGTGTGGCTCCCTTGCTTAGCGCCCACGATTTCATAGCTGAAGCTACCTGATCGGCTATTAATCTATCAATTTTTACGCCCATTTCGGCGGCATGCACTACAGAATTGAAAGCCTCTCTAGACATGTATTCACGCATAACTGACTGATTAAATGCCAGTTCACCGTAATAATCGGATATCCTATCCGGATAAACAGGCAATTGCCTTCGCGGACGTGCCATTGCCATTTCAAGCGCCTTAAATCTGATGTTGCTCATGAGTAATAGTGTTAAATGAAACAATGATTGAAAACAAACTGCAAGTATTTTTGTTGATTGCAGCTTGTTTTCTTTTCATTTCTTTAAAACCTTTAGTGTGTGAATTACTTTTTTCTGGTAAGGATTAGCAATCCTATAAAAGTGAATAATCCATTGATAACCAGCAATTCAAAGCCAAAAATGTAGCCTTTGAGTAACCAGGAAGAATTCACACTAAGGAAATAGCTTAGGATTGGCGATAGAATCGCGACAAGAGGCACCCATTTATCGTTCACCTCAAACTTCGTAAACAGGCCAAAAGTGTATAAACCGAGTAATGGTCCATAAGTATAACCTGCAATTGTAAATAACTTGTTTATAACAGATTGATCGCTGATTGATCTAAAAATTACGACAAGTAAGGTAAGAAACACAGCAAAACTGAGGTGTATTCCCATTCTCACTTTAATTTTTTTGCTTTCAGGCCATATTTTCTTTTTAAGCCCGATAATATCCACACTGAAAGAGGTGGTTAAAGCAGTAAGTGACCCGTCTGCGCTCGAGAATGCCGCAGCTACAAGTCCAATCATAAATACGATACCAGCAAAAGCCCCATGATATTTAAGTGCTATTGTCGGAAATAAATCATCCGTGCTGACAGGAACAGGGACTCCTATTTCCGAAGCATATAAATATAATAGAGCGCCTAAAAAAAGAAATAAAAGATTTACCGGAACCAACATCCAGCTGAGCAAATAAATGTTTTTCTGAGCATCTTTAAGATTTCTGCAAGTAAGATTCTTTTGCATCATATCCTGATCGAGCCCTGTCATCACTACGGCAATAAAAGCACCACTGATAAATTGTTTAAGAAAAAAGCGCTTATCGTTAATATCTGTATAGAGAATTTTAGAATAATCACTTTTATTTACTTTTTGCAACAAATCATGCAAGCCAAGACCCAAATCTGTTGAAATAAAATATACTGAAACAGCCACCGCCGCCAACATAAAAGTAGTTTGAAGTGTATCTGTCCAGACAATCGTTTTTATACCACCTTTGAAAGTATATAAAAGTATAAGCCCCATAAAAAGGGACACATTCACAAAAAAAGGAATGCCCCAACTATCAAATACAAAGAGCTGAAGTACATTTACAACAAGATAAACCCTGAATGATGAGCCGATACTGCGCGATAACAAAAAAAAGGACGACCCGGTTTTATAAGTATTTTTCCCAAAACGTTGTTCAAGATAGCTGTAAATTGAAGTCAGGTTTCGACTATAATACATCGGCAACAGCACCTGTGCAATAAAGGCATACCCTACCAGATACCCAAAAACAATCATCATATAGGAAAACCCTGATGAACCTACTTCGCCAGGAATTGAAATGAAAGTAACTCCTGATAAAGAAGCACCAATCATCCCATAAGCAACTACAAACCAGGGTGATGATTTATTTCCGGAATAATAAGTTTCGTTGTTGGATTTTCTGCCGGTTATAGCAGCAATAATAAAAAGGAGGGCTGAATAAGATAAAAAAATTGCTACAATCGCTAATGGATGCACGTTAAACAGTTAAGTGATTCCTTATCTCAAATTTTTTGCAAAGGTAATCAAATCAGGGTAAACAAAATCGACTAATTTCGGAAATTTTCTTGCCATTTCAGCACTACCAATGAATACTGTTTTCATTCCCAGTCGTTTACCAAACAAAATATCTCCAAAAGAATCTCCAACCATCACTGATTTTTTAAATGAAATTTCTTTAAAATCTTTTTTAGCCAATAAGCCCATACCTATTGAAGGTTTGCGGGTAAAGTGCTTTTCGCTTTTGAGATAGGGAGAAAAATAGACTTTATGAATAACACCTCCAGCATGTTCAACAGCTTGTAGCATATGAATGTGAATCTCATTTAATTCATCTATAGTCATCAATCCTTTTCCTACCCCCTGCTGGTTAGTAACTACCACAATTTTTTGGAAAAGTGCTGAAAATATTTTGATGGCCTCCAGTGTCCCATCAATAAAATGAAACAACTCCTTTGACTTCACATAATCATCAGGAATTCTTTCATTAATAACGCCATCCCGGTCGAGAAACAGCGTCCAGTTTTTATCGATCTTTAAACTCATTGAATTCTTTTTGAGCTCTTAAATAATCATCTGGAATGCCAATATCAAGAAAGTAGTCGCTAAAAATTTGGGCTTTATACCACCTGGGATCTAATTTTTTTTCAAAAAAATCTTTTTCAAGTGAGAACTTTTCAGGAAAGTCAAGTCCATTAAAATACCTTGCTTTAATCAGATATATTCCACCATTGATAAAACCAGAAGCTGCACGGTCTGATTTTTCATGAAAACCTAGGATACTACCATCAGATGAACATTCAACCAAGCCATACCTTGAAGCATTCTCAACAAAACGCAAGGCTACTGAAACTTTAGCCAGTTCTTCAATATGTCTTTGAAAAAACTGATCGAGGTTAATGCAAAACAAAGTATCGCCATTCATCACCAAAGCGTGAGGAGAAAGTACATGTTGAAACGCAAGTTTCACTGCTCCTCCTGTCCCAAGTGGTACATCTTCTTTAGAATAAACCAATTCTAGATTTTTGTAACTATTACCGAAGTAATCCTCAATAGCATTACTCAGGTAACCGGTTGAAAGAATTACCCTTTTAAACCCGAATTGATTAATAAAGTCAAATTGATATTCAAGAAAAGGATTCCCATTGACAGGAGCCATAGCCTTGGGTAGATTTTGCACAGAATCGCGTAACCTGGTACCAAGTCCTCCTGCCAGAATAATGATATCGGGGAAATCCATAAACATGTTAGCGAGGGAATAATTTTGCTTCAACCAATTCGCAAATGATATGGCCAACTGTAATGTGCGATTCCTGAATTCGTGGGGTATCTTTTGAAGGAATATTTAAGAGCACATCAGATAAATCCTTCATTTTACCACCGGTTGCACCAGTGAAGCCAATATTTATCATACCCAGTTCCCGGGAAGTCTGCATTGCCTTAAGAATATTGGAAGAATTTCCAGACGTAGAAATTGCGACTAAAACATCTCCTTTTACACCCTTTGCTTTAACCAGTCTTGAATAAACTTCATCGTATGAATAGTCATTGGCAACTGCTGTCATATAACTTGAGTTAACATGCAACGCTTCAGCATCTAAGGGGCTTCTGTCATAATAAAACCTTCCTGAAAATTCAGCTGCCAGGTGCTGGGCATCTGCAGCACTTCCACCATTTCCACAGAAGAGTACTTTTTTGCCATCCACAAAGGCCTTCACAATTACGTTGACAGTTTCCTCAATACGATTTAACAGCTGCGTGTCTTCCATTACTGATTTTTTTACATCAACAGAAGATTGCAGTATTTCTTTGATACGATTTTGCATTGAACTTCAATTTTGCGGCAAAAGTAATTAAAACTCACCTTCCGGGGAGGTACAATCAATAAAAATCACAGATTAGATAGTCCAGGTGGTAAGCCCGACGGTAGTAAAATCATAACGTTTAGACTCGCCACCATACTTTTTGAGTGCATCAATCACATATGACCTTGACTCACCCGGGCAATAAAAAATCATAAAACCTCCGCCCCCAGCACCACTAATTTTCCCGCCTGAAGCACCATTTTTGCGGGCTGTTTCATAAATATCATCCAGCAATGGATTGGTAATTTCATCTGCCATCTGTTTTTTAAAAGTCCACCCAAAATCAAGAATTTCTCCAATTCGGTCAAGATCACCTCTAAGCAAGGCTTCCTTCATCATAACCGATTGTTTTTTGAGTTGATGCATGGCTTCAATAGACTTTACATTATTGCTGATAACATTAGCTGATTGAGCCTCAATGATTTTTGAAGAGAATCGACTGGTTTGCGTATAAAAAAGCACCAGATTATGCGCCAGTTCATTCAGATAAATATCTTTAATTCGCAAAGGATTAACAATGACTTTATCATTAGCAGAGAACTCCATAAAGTTAACTCCACCAAAAGTGGCAGCATATTGGTCCTGCTTTCCACCAGCCATTCCCAGGTCATTTCTCTCAATTTCGTATGCAAGCCTGGCTAAGTCATACTCACCCAAGGGAAGTTTAAGCCATTCTGCAAAAGCACCCAGGATGGCCACAACGAGCGTTGAAGAAGTTCCTAATCCAGAGCCTGCGGGAGCATCAACGCGGGTTGAAAGTGTAAATGACAGCGGTTGATGACTGAAATCCTTAACAATGCGGTTGTAAATCCCTCTGTGAAGATTTAAAATACCATTGACTGGCAGAGATTCCGCTTTTTCAAATTCGTAGTACTCATTCTTATCTATTGAATGAAATACAATTTTCCCATCAGTTCGAGGAACGATAGTAGCATAAGCATAAAGGCTTATGGTAGCGTTTAAAATTGCGCCCCCGAAAAGGTCGGAATAGGGTGATACATCAGACCCTCCCCCTGCAAGTCCTATTCTAAGTGGTGCCTTACTTCTGTAAATCATTGAATTCTAAACCTATTTTTTATTACATAGAATGACTTTTTGGTTTAAATAGCCCTGGTCAGTCAAGAGAAGAACAGTATAAATTCCATTTGCAAAACCAGACAAATCGAATTGAACCCCTGCAGCACTATTTAAAGAAGTAAAATCTCCATGTTCGAAAACCAACTTTCCGTCCATTCCTATAACCTTTAAACTTTGAAAATTTACAGGATTTCCACCCTTGGTAACATTAATTATACCATCGGTGGGACTAGGAAATATATTTACTTGCTTTTCAACACTTTGAGCATCTATACCCAATGCTGATGATCTAACAGTATCGCAAAAAGTCAACAAGTTACAATTATTTGACACGGTTAAACATACTAAATACGCTCCATCAGAATTATATTGATGTACGGGTTCTTTCAAATAAGAATAAAAGCCATCGCCAAAATTCCAGGTATATTGTGCTTCTGGATCATTTAACATTGGGACAAATGAAACAGAATTTTGATAATTTTGAAAACTAAATTGTGCGTCCACTAAACTACACACATTCACGGAATCGCAAGTAGTTATTGTATCACAACCGTTACTCGCTGTAAGACAAACATTATATTTCCCTTGAGTTTGGTATGTATGAACAGGCTCTAAAAGACTTGAATAAAAACCATCACCAAAATCCCACCAATAATTGGTATTATTTTCAGGAATAAGAGTAAAACTTACTTCTTTCGGCATACCTGTTAATGAAAAAGCAAAACTGGGATCTGGTGTTACACAAGAAATGAACTCTATTTCCAATAATGGTCTCTTGGATGGGTCAATGTGATTACTTGAAGCAAATACTAATGAGCTATATGTCTCCTCCTCCAACAGTTTCATTAAAAAACCATAATTTTTTTCCGGGTTTTTATGGAAATAGTCTATTTGATTAGTCACATCAATATTAAGATAATCCTGAGTTTTATATTGCGACTGAGGTAAGATGATTGAATTCGCTAAAGTTGTTGAGGGTTGATCATCCCATTTTGTTTGATATTGATCCCAATCAGAAGTTATCATTAACAGATACGATGAATTATTTCCGGCATGCAATTGTTGATGTCCTGAGGTTGTATTACAAAAAAGTGACAATCTTGCACCCAATATTATTGAACCTGATGGAATTGCTGAAAGATCGAACTTGATTAAACTTCTTTGAATAAATGCACCCAAATTTACTGTCCATGCATTCGCAATAAAATCATCATCATGCCAGATTGGAAAATCCATATCTGTCCTAACTTCAGCATCATAGCCATCTTGAGGACCAGGCCGGATTGCAATGCTTTCCACATTTTGAGCCTTCGTTTGAACGCCCAATAAAATAAACAATAGCCCAATAACAATAGGTTTCAGGGATTTCATATTGAAAATTTATTAATATTTATACTAAAATTAAAATTTCTCAATCACATCCAATAATCCATTCCATGAAAACCTATCCCTTTCGATTTTCACATTTTCAATGAATTCATTTTCCCGTTTTTCATTATAATATTTATAGATAGCCTCCCTTATAGCAGCTGGGTTAGGATTAACAACATATCCAACTTTCCCATCTGGTATCATTTCGGAAAGACCTCCAACATTAGTAGTAATCATAGGTTTTCCAAAATGATAAGCAATCTGTGTTACTCCACTTTGAGTAGCATGCTTATACGGTTGTACAACGATGTCGCAAGCACAAAAATACAAATAAACTTCAGTATTCGGAATAAAATTAGTTCTTAATTCAATATAATCTTCTAATTCATATGTTTTAATTAAATTTAAGTACCTATCCTCATTACCATAAAATTCGCCTGCAACAAGAAGTTTCAAAGATAAATCCTTGATCTTATTGTCATTAATTGCTTCTAACAATAAGTCAAGTCCCTTATAATCACGAATAAATCCAAAAAACAATAAATATTTTTTATCCAGATCAAGATTCAGTCGGTTCTTTGCCTCATCTTTAGAAATTGAGTCACCGAAATTATCATATAGGGGATGCGGATAATATACTTTGGGTTTCTTTTGATCAAATTTACCTAAATCTTGTAGAACTGCTCTTGACATAGCAATGAATGCATCAACTGAATTAACAAAATACTTAACAAGTGGTATATCACCCATTCTTTTCTCATGTGGTATAATGTTATCTGTAATTGCAATAACCCTGGTTTTACTTTTCCATCGTAAAATCCTACAAATAGTCCCCAAACAAGGTGACATAAAAGGAAGCCAAAACCTGACAACAACAAAATCAGGCTTTAATCTACTAATTTCCATCGCTGTTAGTACCCAATTTACTGGATTAATAGAATTAATCCTTACTCGTATATTAAGATTTTCTGGTGGAGGTTCATTAGAAAACTGAGTAGTTCCAGGGAATAAAAATGATGGATATTGCAAACTAAAAGTAAAAATTACAACATCTTCACCTCGCTCCATAAATGCTTTAGCTAACCGTTCATTAAACGTTGTAATCCCTCCCCCTCTCAGCGGATAAGCAGAACCAATTATAACAACTTTCTTTTTGGGTTGCATCAATGTATTTTATATGCTTGTATTTCAATCAGTTGATTTAGCTTTCTTCTTCAACCAGATAATGGTTGCGATCACTCGAGCTTCTGCTTATTAATTCTCCTAAAAATCCGGCAAGAAATAGCTGAGACCCTAAGACCATGGCTAAAAGACCAAGGTAAAAAAGTGGTCTTTCGGTCATTTTGTAACTGGCTAAGAATATCTTGGCATAAGCCAAATATCCTCCTATTGCAAATCCTGCCATAAATAATGCTGTGCCGAGTGTGCCAAAAAGATGCATTGGCTTTTTACCAAAGCGTGAAACAAACATGATTGAAACAAGGTCGAGAAATCCATTAATAAACCTTTCCCAACCAAATTTAGTTACTCCGTATTGCCTTTTTCGGTGAACAACCACTTTCTCGCCAATATTTTTAAATCCGGCCCACTTGGCTATAACAGGTATATATCGATGCATTTCACCATATACTTCAATGGCTTTTACTACCTCGCGACGGTAAGCTTTCAAACCACAATTCATATCGTGAAGTTTTATGCCTGACATACGCCGGGTTGTTGCATTATATATTTTTGAAGGGATATTTTTAGCCAGTTTTGAATCATAACGCTTTTTTTTCCAGCCTGAAACCAAATCAAAACCTTCCTCCTTTATCATTTTAAAAAGTTCAGGAATTTCATCCGGGCTGTCCTGCAAATCTGCATCCATGGTGATAACAACATCTCCCAGTGCTTTTTCAAACCCTTTATTCAAGGCTGCCGATTTCCCATAATTACGTCTGAACTTGACGGCTCTGATATATGGATTTTCAGTTTGCAGTTTTTTCACCACTGCCCACGAATTATCACTACTCCCATCATCTATAAGAATAATTTCATACGAAAGGTGATGGGTATCAAGCACACGGTTAATCCATGAGCACAATTCAGGCAAAGATTCCTCTTCGTTATACAGAGGAACTACAACAGAAATATCCATTTATTCAGTAATTGCTTTAGGTAAGGTTATTGATTGAAAGCTCCATCAAAACTTTCATCATTTTTTTTAAGAAAAATTGACACAATAAGCGAAATTATTGTCCCCCAGAAAGCCATCGAAAAAACACTCATGATTGCCGAAAAAACAGGATTCATAAATTTTCGTGTCATCACCATTGCCTGATCTATCTGCTCATCAGTAAGCCCTTGATCAACCAATCTTTGTTCAGCCATTTCAGCCATTTTTTCTAACTGACCCGGATCAAAATAGCTAAAAAACAAGTAAACATAAATAGCCATAATAATCCCTACAACCACACTAATAACAACTCCGGTTCCCAAACACCGGCCATAAGAGAGAAAACCACCCGAATGCTTGTCACGAAATTGTTTGATGCCCATGATTATTCCGGCAATCAAAATCAGAAATGTAAGATATTGAACCTTGCTGCCCGGATCAACATCAAGTGAGTAGAACAACAATGAAGCTAGTATATAGGCTCCACCTGTTAAAAGTCCATAAACCAATGCGTTTTTAAACAAGGTAACACCTCCCTGGGGCTCATTCTGGTTATTCTCAATGTTCGCTTCCATAGTTTGTGGTTTTGATTTGTGCAAATGTAAGAAATATGTATTGTTAATAAAAATGGCCTCAACATTTGGAACTATCGGTATTTGTTGTATTTTTGCAGCGGGTAAGTCTTATACGACCAGCTCCTTCAGAACTCCCCCAGGACAGGAATGTAGCAAGGGTATGAAGTTGTAGCGGTGCGATATAAGTAGCTTACCCTTTTTTTATTTGATTAAAGCAATATTGCTTATTTTTGCTCAAAAAGACGCAAATGTTGCTAAAAATTTACCCTGAAAACCCCAACCCCAAACACATCCGTATTGTAACTGAATGCCTTATGGATGGCGGTATCATTATTTACCCTACCGACACTGTTTATGGAATGGGATGTGATATCTTTAAATCTAAAGCTATTGAACGGATTGCTCAGTTTAAAGGTATCAAAGTAGAAAAAGCCAACTTCTCATTTATTTGCAATGATTTAAGCCAGCTTGCCGATTATAGCAAGCCTATCAGCAATGAAGTATTCAAATTAATGCGAAAAAACTTACCCGGCGCTTTTACTTTTATTCTTAATGCCAGCAATAATGTCCCCAAACTGATTCAAAGTAAAAAGAAGACCGTTGGTATTCGAATTCCTGACAATAATATCCCACTCGAAATTGTGAAAGAGCTGGGGCACCCGATTATGTCAACTTCCATTCATGATGATGATGAAATAATTGAATACACTACTGATCCTGAGCTCATTTATGAAAAGTTCAACAGTATTGTTGATATTGTTATTGATGGAGGATATGGCGATAATGAACCTTCAACCGTGATTGATTGTACTGAAGATGAAATAATTATTGTGCGTGAAGGGAAAGGAATTCTGCGATGAACCTGCCTGAAAAGAATAACATTTTTAAGATTAAAAGTTCACCTGCGCCAGGGACAGAATCTTTTGAGACCATCGTATCAGGCAGTACTTTTATTGAAAGAATTGTATCATGCGAACACAACACACCTGAAAACCAGTGGTATGATCAGGATAAAGACGAATGGGTTATCCTGCTACAAGGCAATGCTTCAATACTTTTTGAAGATAATTATACTGAGAGTTTGACTGCCGGAGACTATTTGTTTATACCGGCTCATATTAAACACAGGGTCACTTACACTAGTAAAAACCCTCCATGCATATGGATTGCAGTGCATGGTCACTTTTCTCAATAAAAAAAATCAACTTTTAACATTCTGTACATGAATATATTAGAAAATGATGTTATTTTTTTTTCAGAAAATATTTGGAAGTAATGATTAAAGCTGTACTTTTGCAGTCCCTTAATCACAACAACGATTCCGTAGCTCAGCAGGTAGAGCACATCCCTTTTAAGGATGGGGTCCTGGGTTCGAGCCCCAGCGGGATCACAAAAAAAGTCCGGTTTTTCCGGACTTTTTTATTTTCCACCCTCTTCTCATTCTAAAGAGCTGATTTTCTTTGAGGCTCTGGTTGCTTCGTCCTTTTTACGCTAAAAATTACCACAAATTTTCATTGCAAATACGGTTACTTATTGATACATTTGCTCATTAAGACTATAAAATAAGAAAAACGAACTATATGAAAATTACAATCGTCGGAACAGGTTACGTAGGACTCGTAACAGGAACTTGCTTTGCTGAAGTTGGTATCAATGTGGTTTGCGTTGACATTGATGAGAAAAAAATAGAAAATCTAAAAAAAGGAATTTCACCTATTTACGAACCTGGTCTTGACGGGATGATAGCCAGAAACGTTGAAAAAGGCAGGCTGCATTTTTCAACAGACCTTCCCTCAACGGTGAATGACTCGGACGTAATTTTTATTGCTGTAGGAACTCCACCTGATGAAGATGGAAGTGCAGATTTGAAATATGTACTGGATGTTGCCAGAACCATTGGACAACATATGGAAAAGCATATGCTTGTTGTTACAAAGAGTACTGTTCCCGTAGGAACGGCAAAAAAAGTCAGAAATGCCATACAGGACGAACTTAATCAAAGAGGATTGAGCATTGAATTTGATGTGGCTTCCAATCCTGAGTTTTTAAAAGAGGGGGATGCAATCAGCGATTTCATGAAGCCCGACAGAATAGTTGTTGGTGTTGAATCTGAAAAAGCAGAGGATATCATGTCAAGACTTTATAAGCCTTTTACTTTAAATGGCCATCCTATCATTTTTATGGATGTTCCTTCTGCTGAAATGACAAAATATGCTGCAAATGCCATGCTGGCTACCAAAATCAGTTTTATTAATGATGTAGCCAATCTTTGCGAAATTGTTGGCGCAGATGTTAACATGGTTCGCAAGGGAATAGGCAGCGACCAGCGTATTGGCCCCCGCTTCATTTATCCGGGCATTGGTTATGGTGGCTCATGCTTCCCAAAAGATGTGAAAGCCCTTATTATGACAGCCGACAAGGTTGGCTATCCCATGAGAATTCTTAAAGCCGTTGAATACGTAAATGAAGACCAAAAGTCAATACTATTTAACAAATTCATGAATTATTATGATGGGAAAGTAAAAGGACTTACAGTTGCACTTTGGGGACTCTCATTCAAACCTCAAACTGATGACATGAGAGAAGCTCCGGCGTTGGTTATCATTGAAAAATTGCTGGCACAGGGTTGTAAGGTAAAAGCTTATGATCCGGTAGCAATGGAAGAAACCAAGCGTAGAATTGGCAATTCTATTGAATATTGCAAAGACCAGTACGAAACGGCTATGGATGCCGATGCCATTTTGCTTTTAACAGAATGGACAGAGTTTCGTTTCCCGAACTGGAATGTTATTAAAAAACTTGTCAAAAAACCAGTGGTTTTCGATGGCAGAAACATCTATGACCGTGGAGAACTTCAGGGAATGCAGTTTGATTATTTCTGCATAGGAGTTAACACCAATAATTAATTGAATAAGTTCGCCATAAACTTAAAAAGAGCCGGGAATAAAAATGCTTGTATAGCGTAAATCTATTCCGGCTCTTTTCCATAATTTTAATTCTGACAATAGAATGAAAAAAAAGATACTAGTTACAGGTGGTGCAGGCTTTCTTGGATCACATTTATGTGAACGCCTTCTGAACGAAGGGAATGAAGTTGTCTGTCTTGATAATTACTTTACTGGTCAAAAAAGCAATGTAGTACATCTGCTTAAAAATCCATACTTTGAGATGATAAGGCATGACGTTACTATGCCATTTTTCATTGAAGTTGATGAAATTTACAATTTAGCCTGTCCGGCCTCTCCTATTCACTACCAATACAACCCCATTAAAACGGTAAAAACATCTGTTATGGGAGCTGTGAATATGCTTGGCCTGGCTAAAAGAATAAAGGCTAAAATATTACAAGCCTCTACAAGCGAAGTATATGGCGACCCCCAAATTCATCCTCAAACAGAAAGTTATTGGGGCCACGTAAATCCGATTGGCGAAAGAGCCTGCTATGACGAAGGAAAGCGTGCTGCCGAAACCTTATTTGTTAATTACCACAAACAAAACGATGTTAGAATAAAAATCATCAGGATATTTAACACCTACGGCCCCAGAATGCACCCGCATGACGGAAGAGTAGTTTCTAATTTCATTGTTCAGGCTTTAAAAGGTGAAGATATAACAGTTTATGGCGATGGCAGTCAAACAAGAAGCTTTTGCTATTATGACGATTTACTTAACGGAATGGTGAAACTGATGAACACCGGTGATGACTTTACCGGCCCTGTAAATGTGGGTAATCCTCATGAATTTACCATTCTAGAACTGGCCGAGAAAGTTATTAAGCTTACCGGCTCAAGTTCAAAGATTGTAAAGAAACCACTCCCATCAGACGATCCTCTTCAACGGCAACCCGACATTTCACTGGCAAAAAGCAAGTTAGGTTGGGAACCAAAAGTTGAGCTCGAAGAAGGCCTGATTAAAACAATTGAATATTTTAAAGGAATCGTAAAGTAAACTTTGGGCATGCAAAAAATACTTGTAACCGGCAGCAACGGTCAATTGGGTAATGAAATCAAACTTCTGAGTAATGCACTGCCTGACACTGAATTTTTATTTACTGACTTCCAGGAATTGGATATAACTGACTTAAGAGCAGTAAAACAAACAGTTACCAATTTCAAGCCAAACTGGATTATTAATTGTGCTGCATACACAGCTGTAGATAAGGCTGAGCTTGAGCCGGAAAAGGCGAAAATGCTCAATGCTGTTGCGCCGGGATACCTGGCCGAAGCAAGTACTGATTCGGGAGCAAGAATGATTCATATTTCTACCGATTATGTATTTGACGGACGCAATTACAAGCCTTACAAAGAAGATCACACAAAAAACGCTGCAGGCATTTACGCAAAAAGCAAGTCAGAAGGCGAAGATAATGTAATGAAGTATTGTGCATCTGCCATTATAATTCGCACCTCATGGCTATATTCAGCGTATGGAGCAAATTTCGTGAAAACTATCAGACGTGTTGGAAAGGAAAAGGGCTCGTTGAATGTTGTGGCCGATCAGATTGGCTCTCCAACATGGGCTCACGATCTTGCATTTACGGTATTAAAGCTTATTGCCATGGATGCAGATGCTGGAATTTACCATTATTCCAATGAAGGCGTATGCAGCTGGTACGATTTTGCTCAGGCCATTATTGAACTATCAGAGATCAAATGCGAGGTAAAACCAACTGATACAGCAGGCTATCCCCTACCTTCGCCCCGGCCTTTTTACAGTGTTCTTGACAAATCAAAAATTTCAAATTTAACCGGACAATCTATTCCATACTGGCGCGACAGCCTCAAAAAATGCATAGCTTTGCTGAATGAACAGAGCTGAGTTGAACAGATTGCATACCAAGGTTTTTGAAGCCGCATCCGACGTTTTTTCTGAAATCGGACCCGGACTAGATGACCAAATTTACAAATCGTGCCTGATGCATGAGCTTAGATTAAAAGGACTCATGTTTAAACGCGATGTAGCATTTCCGGTTTTTTACAAAGACATTAAAACAAACCATGAAATTAAAGCCGAAATACTTGTTGAAAATCAAATGTTTATTGAATTGACCAATTCTCCTGAAATTACCCTGCTTATGATAAGCCGTTTGCAATCAAAACTTAAAATTGCCGGGAAAAGACTGGGAGTCATCATTTCATTTAATGTCAACAACATCACCGAAGGCTATAGAAAAGTAGTGGTAAATCAACCTTAAACCTGAACTTCAGAGAGTGTTAAGTGTTTTTTGAAGTACCAAATTAAAAATCAATCATTATGACCATTCAGGACGTTGACCCCAAAATTATTGAAAAAGCCAATATCTGGCTAAATGGAAACTATGATAAGGAAACCAAAGATGCAGTAATGGATATGATTAATCATGATCCTGCTGAGTTGGTTGAAAGTTTTTATCGCGATCTGGAATTTGGAACCGGCGGCCTCAGAGGTATTATGGGCACAGGCTCTAACCGGATGAACAAATATACTGTAGGAGCAGCAACCCAAGGGTTTGCAAACTACCTGAAAACCAGTTTTTCAGAATTAAAACAAATCAGCATTGCCATTGCCTGCGACTCTCGCAACAACAGCCAATATTTTGCCCGTATCGCTGCCGAAGTGCTTTCAGCAAATCAGATAAAGGTTTTTCTATTTGAGAGCCTGAGGCCTACTCCTGAACTTTCTTTTGCAGTCAGGGAACTAAATTGCCAGGGAGGCATTGTAATTACTGCCTCGCATAATCCTAAAGAATATAATGGGTATAAAGTCTATTGGAATGACGGAGGACAACTTGTTCCGCCTCACGATAAAAATGTTATAACCGAAGTTTTCAAGATATCAGATGTTAACGACATTAAATTCAATGGCAATGAAACCCTCATAACCATGATTGGGAAAGACATGGATGAGAAATATCTTAACATGATAAAATCACTGTCACTGGCACAAGAAGAAATAGCACGCCACCATGATTTAAAGATCGTGTACACTCCTATTCATGGAACAGGTGCCATGCTCGTACCGGAAGCATTAAAAAGATTTGGTTTTGATGCTGTACATACTGTTGACGAACAAATGACACCTGACGGAAACTTCCCTACTGTTCATTCGCCAAATCCGGAAGAAAAAGCAGCAATGGCTATGGCGCTTGAAAAAGCAAAATCTATCAATGCTGATTTGATTCTGGCTACCGATCCTGATGCCGACCGTGTCGGACTTGGGGTTAAAGACTTAGACGGGAACTACATTTTGCTGAATGGAAATCAATCAGCGTCCCTGCTTATCTATTATTTAATGAAACAATGGAAAGCAAAAGGAAAAATTACAGGGAAAGAGTTTATTGTCAAAACAATTGTAACTTCTGAATTATTAAAAGACATTGCGCTTGACCATGGTGTTGAATCATTTGATGTATTAACAGGGTTCAAATACATTGCAGAAATTATCCGCAAACTTGAAGGTCAGCAAACATTCATCGGAGGAGGTGAAGAAAGTTACGGATACCTGGTTGGTGATAAGGTGAGAGATAAAGATGCGGTTATGGCTTGCTGCATGCTCGCCGAAACTGCTGTTTGGGCCAAAGACAAAGGATTAACAATGTATGAGATGCTGGTTGACATTTATCATCAGTATGGATTTTACCTTGAAGATCTGATTTCTATCACAAAGAAAGGAAAATCCGGCGCTGAAGAAATTCAGCAAATGATGCAAAATTTTCGCAACGATCCTCCTCGTCAGATTAGCGGCCAGGAAGTTATACTTGTTAAAGACTATAAATTTCAAAAAGCATATAACCTCAAAGATGGCACTAACAGCATTATAGATTTGCCATCTTCAGATGTTTTACAGTTTTTTCTCGCCAGTGGAAGCAAAATAACGGTTCGCCCTTCAGGAACTGAGCCTAAAATCAAGTTCTATTTTGGTGTAAAAGGTTTACTTGCTGATAAAAAGCAGTTTAAACAAATAAACAACCAGATGAGCGAGCAGCTGCAGGAAATCATAACATCAATGGGGTTAAGATAATCCTTCAAAATGAGCATAAAAAAAGCGGCTTAAAGCCGCTTTTTTTATGCTTGTAAAAATTAATTTCCAAGAGTTGCAACCATTACAGCTTTAATTGTATGCAGGCGATTTTCAGCCTCGTCGAATACAACAGAATTGGGCATTTCAAACACCTCATCAGTAACTTCCATTGCTTCGAGACCATATTTCTCAAAAATTTCCTTTCCAATAGCTGTTTCTTTATCATGAAAAGCTGGCAAACAGTGCAGGAACTTCACATTTGGATTTCCGGTTTTCTTAACAGCTTCCATGTTTACCTGGTATGGAGTAAGCAACTTGATGCGTTCAGCCCAAACTTCAGCCGGCTCGCCCATCGAAACCCATACATCAGTGTAGAGAAAATCAACGCCTTTAACACCCTCATCAACAGATTCGGTAAGTGTAATCTTAGCGCCGGTTTCTTTTGCAATTTCGCGGCACTGAGCAACCAGAGCTTCATCAGGCCAGCAAACTTTAGGAGCAGCAGCACGAAAATCCATTCCCATTTTGGCAGCACCAACCATCAATGAATTACCCATATTGTTGCGGGCATCTCCCAGATAGCAGAAAGCCACCTGACTCAATGGTTTATCGCTATGTTCAGTCATTGTTAAAAAATCGGCCAGAATCTGGGTTGGGTGAAATTCATTGGTAAGCCCGTTCCAAACAGGAACACCAGCATATTTACCCAGCTCCTCAACAATATACTGACCATAGCCACGATATTCAATTCCATCATACATTCTGCCTAAAACGCGGGCTGTATCTTTCATTGATTCTTTTTTACCCATTTGAGAACCTGAAGGGCCTAAATAGGTAACGTGGGCACCCTGGTCAAGAGCTGCCACTTCAAAAGCACAACGTGTGCGGGTTGAATCCTTTTCGAAAAGCAAAACAATATTTTTTCCTTTCAGGCGCTGCTGCTCAGTGCCAGCATATTTTGCCTTTTTAAGGTCAGCTGAAAGCTGTAGCAAATGTTTTATCTCTTGAGGAGTAAAATCAAGCAATTTCAGAAAATTGCGGTTTCTTAAATTAAATGCCATGATAATTAGTTATTTAGGTTTGTGTTATAAATACGTTAAACAATTACTACGCGGGTTCCGCCATTGTCAATTCCAAGTTTTTCAGCGCTTGTAATTATCGCATCTTTACCGGTTCCTTCAACAAAGTTAATGGCAGCTCTTACCTTTGGCGCCATACTACCCTCGGTAAACTGACCTTCTTTTAAAAGCTTGCGGGCTTCTGAAATAGACATTTTATCAATGGCTTTTTCCTGAGGGGTATTGTAATTGATACAAACTTTAGGCACATCGGTAAGTACAAAGAATTTATCAGCACGAATCTGCACAGCCAGAAGTGATGATGCCAAATCCTTATCAATAACAGCGTCAATACCTTGTAATTTGTTTTCACTTACATAAAACTGAGGAATTCCTCCTCCCCCAACAGCAATAACAATCTGACCAGCCCTGGCAAGTGTTTCAATGGATTTTTGATTACTAATTACCAAAGGTTTGGGACTTGCTACAACCTTGCGATAACCTCGTCCACGCGGGTCTGCAGCAAATTTTGCACCGGTCTCAGCCGAAATTCTTTCAGATTCTTCCTGAGTGTAATAAGGACCAACAGGTTTGGTTGGATTTTCAAATGCAGGGTCGTTTTTATCAACAAGAACCTGAGTAATAATTGAGATAATATCGCGCTCCAAATCATTGGCTTTCATTACATTGCGCAGTTGCTGCTCAATCACATAACCAATAAATCCCTGTGAATATGCAACAGCAATATCAAGTGGCATATCGGGCAAGCCATAAAGTTTGTTCCCTGCAGTATTTGAAAGCAGAATATTACCTACCTGCGGACCATTACCATGTGTTACTACTATATCGTAGTCAGCTCTGATAAGAGAGAGAAGGTGTTCTGCCGTTTCATAAGCATTGGCTTCCTGATCATCAATGGTTCCTTTTTGGTCGCTTCTTAACAGGGCATTTCCGCCCAGCGCCACAACAGCTAATTTTTTCATAAAAAGTCTTACAAGTTTATTTTGCTGCAAAAATAGTCAGTTTTAGCAGATTTCCAAGACTGCTTTAAAAAGGTATTATTTATATAATACACATCTAATTAAGTACTTATAAAAACATCATTACAGGTTTTTGCCCGCAATTCATGAAGATTTGGAATACTTACACCAAAGCTCAGGAGCAATTGCTAATTTTGCAAAATGAAAATGCACAATAAAGCCTATTTACTGGCTATTCTGGCGGTTTTGCTATGGTCTACAATAGGCTCGGCATTTAAAATTACGCTTGAATATTTAAATTATGTTCAGATACTTTTACTGGCCTCATTTGTTGCATCATTGTTTCTGGCTTTACAGTTGACTTTTGCAAAAAAGTGGAAATCAGTCAGAAATGTTTCCTTAAAATCTATTGGCTTTTCAGCCATCATGGGTTTTCTAAATCCATTTGCCTATTACCTTATACTTCTGAAAGCTTATTCTCTTTTAAGGGCGCAGGAAGCAGTAGCACTCAATTATATCTGGCCAATGATTCTGGTGTTGCTTTCAGTCCCTTTTCTCAAACAGCGAATCAGTTGGCTAAATATAGCCTGCCTGGCTGTCAGTTTCTTTGGCACACTCATAATAGCAACTTCAGGCAAACCGTTTAGCCTCGATTTATCAAGTCCTGTTGGCACCGGCTTAGCCTTATCCAGCTCTTTTTTTTGGGCTGTGTATTGGTTGCTCAATCTTAAAGATACCCGTGAAACTGACGAAAAACTATTTCTAAATTTTTCATTTGGGTTTTTATATACATTTATCTATTGTATTGCAACATCAAATCTTGTGATTCCCGATTTAAAAGGAGGTTTAGGGGCTGTTTATATCGGATTATTTGAAATGGGGGTAACTTTTACAATTTGGTTAAATGCATTAAAATTTGCAAAAAATACAGCGGTAGTCAGCAATCTGGTTTATCTGTCACCTTTTCTGTCACTTATTATCGTATCTTTTGCAGTAGGTGAAAAAATTATGCTTTCAACCATAACAGGCCTCGCTTTAATTATTGGAGGCATCGTAATTCAGCAATTCACGCAAACTGTAAAAAGCAAAAAGTTATAAGTACTGGCTGATGGTGCTGATTAAAAGCGATGGACGAATAGGTTTTGCCAGATAAGCATCACATCCAGCATGCTGACTTTTTTCCTTTTCACCCATCATGGCATAGGCAGTTTGTGCTACCACAGGCAAAGCTGGTCTGATGAGTTTAATTTGACGAGTTACTTCATAACCATCAATACCCGACAGTTGGACATCCATAAGAACCAAATCAATATTATGATTGTTTCGCACAATCTCAATGGCATCTTCACCTGTTTTTGACCATAAAAGTTCTGCTCCCGAACGACGCAGGGTAGCAGCTAAAAACTGAAAATTTGACTCTACATCTTCTACAATCAAAATTGTTTTATCGACCCACTTACCTGTGGTTGAAGCTATATTGTCAATTATTTGATTATCCATTGCTTTGGTATTCTGAAATATTACCGGTAAAATTACTGAAAATAATGAACCATGGGGTTGTAATAACTCATAAGTTACTTCGCCATTCAGCAAATTTACAATCTTTTTAACAATATTGAGCCCAACGCCCATTCCTGTATATTTTCTGTCAACACTGTCATCCAGTTGTCTGAACCTTTCAAATGCCATCTCTACCATATCTTCAGGAATACCAGGTCCGGTATCTTTAACGTAAAATCTGATTTTACCTTCGATTGATAAATCATAACCCAGCTCTACAAAGCCTTCAGTAGTAAATTTAAATGCATTGGTTAACAATTGGTTGATAACCTGGCGGATTCGCTGACGATCTGCTGTAATATAAAACTCTTCCGGATAAAGGGGTTTATTTAATTTGAATTCAATCTTTGAGGTTGAAATTAAGCCGGACAATTGGCGAATAAAACTATCAAGAAACTCTTTGACTTCAAATTCATAATTTACCAACTCAACAGAACCCGATTCAATCTTTGAGATTTCGATAATATTGTTAAACTGATATAATAAATTCCGAGAATTTTCAAAAATCTGTCCGCTGTAGGCATTTCTCATCTCTTCCGACAAGCCTGATTCAGAAATTAAGGCTGCAAAACCGACAATGGCATTTAAAGGAGTGCGCACCTCATGAGAAATATTTGATAAAAATGCGGTCTTTAATTTATCTGATTCTTCTGCTTTTATTTTGGCCTGGGCAATGGCTTCAGCTGAAGCATTCTGAAGTGTAAAATCCTTAATAAATGCCCCAACATGCAATAAATTATTGATGTATATGGGAAATGCTGTCACTTGTAATACTTTTCGTTGCTCATCAATAGAAACATCATACTCTTCAACCACAACAATTTTATTCATTATAAAATTATTGAAGGTATTAAAGAACATATGTTTCAGATATCGTCGCAATGATTCTTTTTTCCCTTCAATTTCAGCGAGCTCAAACTGAATTTCCCATACCTGTCTGCCTTTGGCAATTTCAGGAGAAACCCCGGAAATGTTATATGCTGCAGAATTCCATTCAATCACCACTCCATTCGAATCAACAATTATAACACCATCGGCAGACTGTTCTATAAAACTCCTGAATTTCAATTCATTTTCGCGCAACTCATCTTCTTTGCGCTTATTGTCAATAGCCAGACCAATCTGATTAGAAACAAACTGCATGATATCCAAATCTGAATCGGTAAAAACATCTTTTTGCTTATAACTTATCAGCACCAAGGCTCCTATCACCGATTTACCGCTCTTCAGCGGCACTCCTAAGTATTGCTGAATTCGATTATCAAAAGCATTGATAACTCCCTGATTCAACAGGGATTTAATCTCCATGTTCGATTTAAGAATAGCTTGTTCACTTTCAATAACCAGCCCGGTTAGCGAACGATCCGCCAGTAATGGGGACATATTTTCAAATTCATCAATTAAAAAAGGGATCTGCAGTACACCGGTTCTATTATCTTTAAGAATTACTCTGAAGTTAGTTGTATCAATGACTTTTGAAAGCTCTACCCTGATATTCTGCAGCAATTCAACCAGGTCATTGGTTAGCATGACAGCATTTGTAATATTATAAACAACCTGCTGTAGTCTTTCACTTCTGATTCTGCCGGAAATATCTTCAACAATATGGATAAATCCTGAAATAGAACCCGATTCATTATGAGTTGGATAGCTTCTCAGGTGCGCCTCAAATGTTGAGCCATCAGAGCGAATGCCTCTTGTAAAAAGTTCAGATGGCATTGATAAAGCAGGATTGTAATCTTTTTCATCGGTGCCCAAAATGCTGAGAGTGGGTTCGTATAAATCACTGAACTTTAGCCCAACCATTTCATTTTTAGAGTAGCCAAACATTTTTGCCTGAGTACTATTTACCATGATAAGATTGAATGCCGCATCAACTCTTGCAAATCCAAGTTCAATATTTTCGACCAGGGATCTATAGTTTTCTTCTGATTGTCTGAGTGCATTTTCAGCTTGTTTACGGCGCGCTTCATCTGCCATGCGGCCAATTGCCCCCTTCACCGACATGGCTAAACGATTATAATGCTGTGGCGATTTCAGAATATAGTCATCAAGTCCTATTTTCATTGCCATAACAGCCACCTCTTCACTTCCGGTACCTGTAAACATGATAACCGGCAATAAAGCTTTCACCGACCTGATTTTTATCAGAATTTCAATACCTGTTGTCCATCTGAGCTGATAATCTGTAATCACTATATCAAAGTCAAGTCTGGACAGTGCGGCATTGAAATCATGATTATCTATTATTTCCTCTACATCAATCACAAACAACTTGCGTAGCTCTCTGATAATAAGCATTCTATCATCAGGATTATCATCAATGAGCAATACTTTCAACAAATCCGGCATACACTTGCTCCTTCTATTATTAACTTATAATTCAACGATTTACAACCTTTTCTGCAGCAGGCAAAATAACCTTAAATGTACTGCCCTGGCCTGGTTTTGATTTTATTTGAATCTGACCACCAATTCTTTCTAACCCTTTCTTCACGATTGTCAGTCCGATACCTGTTCCGGGATAGCTTTCAATGCCATGCAGGCGCTCAAAAACATTGAATATTTTTTCCTGATAGATTTTGTCAATACCAATGCCATTATCTTTAACACAAATCTCAACATTATTCCCTGATTCTCTGCTAAAAATTTGAATCTTAATCTTTTTGTCCTTTTGTGTAAATTTTATGGCATTCGAAATCAAGTTAGTAAAAATCTGAATCAAAACCGGCGAATGAGCGACTACCAAAGGCAATGGATAATCAAGTACAATGTTTACTTTTTTCTCTTCAATTTCATGATTCAGATTTTTTATCGCCTTTTTAATGGTTTCCTCTGTATCAACAGGGGCAAGTTTAACATCCAGACTGCTCAATCTCGAATACTCAAGAAGATCGTTTATCAAAGTTTCCATTTGGGAACCTGCATTGCAAATCCTTTTTATATAAAGTACACCATCTTCATGAATATCTTTTGAATAGTCCTCAAGCAATGCCATGGCAAAGCCCTGCATGGCTCTTAAGGGCGCTTTTAAATCATGCGAAACAGAACGGGCAAAACGATCAAGCTCTTCGTTAATTTCAAGTATTCGCTCGGTTCGCTGTTTCACCAATCCTTCCAAATGAAACCGATACTTTTCTAATTCAGCCTGAGCCGCCTTAAGTTCTGAAAGATCATAAAATGAACTAACCATGCACTTTTCGGCATTTAATTCAAATATTTCGGCAGAAAACATGCCTTCAAGTTTCTTCTCACCTATCTTAAAATAAGAAAGCTCAAGATCTTCAATCCGGCCATCTTTTAATAACATTTTCGTCAGGTGGCTTCTATCTATAGATTTGAGCAATCCCAGCTGGGTTGATTTTCGCCCAACAATTTTATCATGAGACAGCCCCAGCAGGTTCGCAAATCTGTTATTGATATCATAAACCAAACCATCTCTGATCCTTGAAATCAGCATCAGATTGGGACTGTTGCGAAATGCCTTTTGAAATTTAATTTCACTCTCTTTCAAATCTTGCTCAGCCATTTTTTGTTCCGTAACATCGCGGCCAACAGCAAAAATGGCAGTTACTTTTCCTTTTTTATTTATTATTGCCTTGTTTGACCATGCCAGCCAACGCCATCCGATGGCAGTTTTGGCTCTTTGCTCATGGTAACTTTTATGCGGATAATTCACCAGCGATTTAACGGAAGCGGCAGTAACAGCTCTATCGTCCTGATGCACCAACGGCATAAACTTGCGCCCTAAAAGTTCATGTTCTTCCATCCCAAAAAGCTGACAATATGAAGGACTGACAAATAAAAACCTTCCTTTATCATCAACTTTAACAACCAAATCATTTAAATTCTCAATAATTAGCTGGAAATCTGCATTAACACCAACAGAATTTTTGCTATTGAACTTTAATACATTGGAAAATAAATCAGGAAGTGTTCTGGATAAAACACCATGCAAATCTGTTTCAACAATGCTTGCCAGATAATAGGGAATACGGTCGATATGAATAGTCACAATACAGAGATTCAATGCATTGTCGGGTTGTGGCTTATTTTTATACTCAATGGCCCTGGGGTAACGAAACGGGATTGAAACAAAGGATTCAGCATTTTCTGTATTTGATTTCAGCCTTGTAAGGGCATTCTTTATTACCTGCTCAGCGCCAGCATTCCCTGTATAGCAATTTCCCAGGATTTCCAGCTGAGGAGTATGTTGATTTTTTTTAATTATCCAAACGCCATAAATGCCATCAAATGAAGCAATACAATCACAAATACCAGCCCAATACAGTTCATGTTGCTGACCCTGGGCTAAATACGAATAACAACGATTAAGCCATGTAGTTAACCTGACAGAAAATTCAACAGAAACACCCTGAGTATTCATTAAATAAAATCTACATTTTTATTAAACATAAACAAAAGTACAATATAAATATCATTTTATCAAATTTCAGCGCTTTATCCCTAAATTTTATTTTTATTGTTGGAGCCTACTGATGATTTTGCCTGAATCAAAGAAAAACATCAACAGTCAAAAGTCATTTTATTTTCATTCTGCCCTATTGGGTTTCATTACAGCTTAAAAATAACAAATGAGTTATCTTTGCAGCGATGAAAAAGAAGAAAATCGCATTCCATACTTTCGGTTGTAAACTCAACTTTGCCGAAACATCCGCTATATCAAGAAAATTTCATGAAGATGAATTTGAATCAGTTGATTTCAAGGACGAAGCGGACATCTACGTTATACACTCATGCACCGTTACAGCACAAGCAGAGCGTAAATGCAAAGCAGCCATCAGGCAGGCTGTAAAAAGAAATCCGTCAGCATCAATCGCTGTTATCGGGTGTTTTTCGCAGCTGAAGCCCGATGAACTCAGAAAAATGAAGGGTGTGGATATTGTTTTAGGCAACAGCGATAAATACAGACTTGCTGATTATATTGAGAATCTCGGTGAAGTTCAGCCTGCATCAACCGATGATAAACTAAAATCTTCAAAGGTTTTTGAGCCCGGATTTTCGGCCAATGATCGCACGCGTTCGTTCTTTAAAGTTCAGGATGGATGTGATTATTTTTGCACTTTTTGCGCTATCCCATATGCCAGAGGACGAAGCAGAAGCGCCACTATTGCACAAACACTGGAAGTAGCAGGGCAAATTGCCACTTCAGAAATCAAAGAAATTGTTCTAACTGGCGTAAACATTGGCCACTTTGGCATACAGCATGGCGAAACCTTCCTTGACTTACTGAAAGGCCTTGAGAAAGTTGAAGGCATCGATAGAATCAGAATTTCTTCAGTTGAACCCGAGCTTCTCAACAAAGATATAATTCAGCTTGTGGCTGATTCCGAAAAGTTTATGCCTCATTTTCACATTCCGTTGCAATCAGGCACCAACAGGATTTTAGAGCTCATGAAAAGAAAATATAAACGAGAAGTATTTGCCGACCGCGTAAATACCATTCATAAGCTGATGCCACACGCCTGTATTGCCGCTGATGTCATTACTGGATTTCCGGGTGAAACCGGGGATGATTTTGAAGACACCTATGAGTTTATCAAACAATTGCCCATTTCCTATCTTCATGTTTTCAGTTATTCCATTCGCCCGGGAACAAAAGCAGCTCTCATGGATAACCAACTGAGTGAGAGTGAAAAGCAAATCAGAAGCCGGAAACTTCATCAGCTTTCTGACATTAAAAAGAATGAATTTTATCTGGCCAATCAGCATTCCATCAGATCAGTGCTTTGGGAATCTGATTACCAGGATGGATTTATGCATGGATTTTCCGACAACTATATCAGATGTAAAAAGCCAATAGATGAAAATGCAGTAAACTCTGTACAAATAGTCAGGCTCTCACACCCGGATCAGGATGGAATTTATATAATTGAACCCGTTATCTGATATTATTCACTATTGCTTTTTATAAAAATTATCCATGATAAATTACTATGAAATTTGCCTGAAGGTTTGTGAAATCAGCAGGCAAACCGGACAATTTATAGCTCTGGAAGGAAGCAAGTTCAACACTTCACTGGTTGAGCAAAAAGGACGTCACGACTATGTGTCATATGTTGACAGAAGCGCTGAGGCACAAATTGTCAATAAACTACGGGAAATTCTTCCTGAGGCGGGCTTTATTGCCGAAGAAGGCACTGCCAGCAACAAAGGCGAGATCTACAACTGGATAATCGATCCACTTGATGGTACCACCAACTTTGTGCACGGAGTTCCTGTTTACAGTATTAGCATTGCACTTATGGAAAATACCGATATTGTAATGGGTGTCGTATATGAAATAAACCTCGACGAATGCTTTTATGCGTGGAAAAACGGCAAAGCAATGTTGAACAATAAAGAGATTCATGTTTCGGAATCAGATAATTTTGACAAAGCACTTCTGGCTACCGGGTTTCCGTATTACGACTACGGTTATTTAGATGCCTATCTTGAAGTATTTAAACACTTTATGCAACACACCGCTGGTTTAAGACGTTTAGGTTCTGCAGCTGCAGATTTAGCCTATGTTGCCTGCGGACGCTTTGAAGGATTTTACGAATACGGACTTAATCCGTGGGACGTAGCTGCAGGAGCCTTTATTGTTGAGACCGCCGGAGGAAAAGTAACAGATTTTAATGGCGAAAAAAACTACATTTTTGGTCGTGAACTCATCGCAGCCAGCAAAACCATTCATCCTGAAATTCTATCTGTGATCAAACAATTATTCAAAGGAATATCATCCTGATAATTGCACACCATTTTCTTCATGAAAATTACGCGGATATTAGTATATTCGCATAACCATCTATCTATTCCAAAGCCATGTTTAATAAAAAGCCAGCCTTTCTCATTTCTTTTTTAGCAATTTTAATGTTTCAGATTACAGGCATTCAAGCTCAGGATCAGAAATCAGGAACAATATATAAATTTGACATCAAAGAGGAAATTGCGCCTCCGGTATGGCATAAAACCCGCAAAGCATTTGAAGAGGCTCATGCATTAAAAGCCGATGTCATTCTAATTCACATGAATACTTATGGCGGCATGCTTGAATCGGCCGATTCAATCCGAACTGCCATTCTTCAGTCAACCATTCCCGTTTGGGTTTTTATAGATAACAATGCGGCATCAGCTGGTGCGCTGATTTCCATTGCCTGTGACAGCATTTATATGCGCTCAGGTGCTAATATTGGCGCTGCTACAGTGGTTGATCAGGCAGGAAAACCCTTACCCGATAAATACCAGTCATATATGCGCTCCATGATGCGTTCAACAGCCGAAGCTACAGGTCGAAATCCTGATATTGCACAAGGAATGGTTGACCCGCGTATCTTTATTGAAGGTGTAACTGACACAGGGCAGGTGATTACATTTACCACATCAGAAGCCCTGAAAAACGGTTTTTGCAACGCACAGGCAAACAGCATTGATGACATACTGAAATATACCAAAACCGGATCGTATAAAATAGTAGAACAGGAGCTAACAGCAGCTGATCGAATCATCAGTTTTCTAACTAAACCCTATGTGAGTGGAATTCTGATCATGATCATTATTGGCGGAATCTACTTTGAGCTTCAGACTCCCGGAATCGGATTTCCTTTAGCAGCTGCAGCTACAGCAGCTATGCTCTATTTTGCGCCTTTATATATTGAAGGGCTGGCAGCCAATTGGGAAATTCTGATTTTTATCATTGGAGTCATACTGGTTTTAATTGAATTATTTGCCATTCCAGGATTTGGTGTAGCCGGAATTTCGGGTATCGTATTGATTGTAACCGGACTAACACTCAGTATGATTGACAATATAGGGTTTGACTTTTCAGGAGTTCCCATGAGAGGAGTTGTCATTGCATTTTTTATTGTCATAATTGCTTCCTTTACATCATTGGTTGGTTCACTCTATTTCACCCGAAAACTTTTCGGAAGTCACACCATGTTTGGCGACCTGGCTCTACTCAGCACACAACAATCGAGCGAAGGATTCACCTCTTCAAGTGTGCATTACACCGAAATGTCAGGCAAAAGCGGAAAAGCCTTTACCATGTTACGCCCTGCCGGGAAAGTTGAGATTGAAAACGAAGTTTTTGATGCAGTAGCCGAATCAGGTTTTATTGAAAAAGGAGAAGACATTTTGGTTGTGAACTATGAAAATGCGCAACTCATTGTCAGAAAAGCCTGACCAAAAGGACTATTCTACTCGCACAGCTCCGGCATTTGAGCGATAAAAATCAAAATATCTGACATCATCCTCAAAAATTTTCATGCGGATGGCTGTTTGCACCACACCCTTTTCCCTAATCTGGTCACCAATAATCAGCGCATACTGAACCGGATCAGATGAACCATTGACAAAAGAAAACGAAAACTGATTGAGAAATAAATCAAAAGTGCGGGTTTCATCGAAAAATTGTTGGGTTTTGGTAGCTTTCTGAGGCGTAAAGAAAATATCGATCAACAAGTTTGGCGTACCATCATATTTTCCCCAGCGAGCATCTGATACAACAGCATATTGTACCGTATAATACTGTTCAGGATCACTTTTACGTGTTTCATATCTGATAGTCTGTTTCTGAGCCACCTCCTTTATTTTAGCCTCATAGTTTTCTTTGATAGCTGGAATGGACTCCTCTAATTTCATGATGTCAGCGGCAATATTTTGATAATTGCTTTCATTGGCAGCTTTCTGCAGACCTTCTATCCTTTTTTCAATAGCCTCCACTTTTGACATACCTTCGTGCGCCAGGGCAATAATAGTTTGGCGATCACCATAACTGAACCATTTGTACATACATGGTGCTTGCTTCACAAAATCCCTGAATTCACCTGCTTCCTCTGGCGGATAGGTTGTTCCATCCATTTTCCATATTTTGCGCGAAAAATTCAGTTTTTCAGTTTTCAAAAGCATATCAGGATCCGTAATTTCAGAAGCTGAAATCAGGTGTTCACGAATAATTGTTGCAACAATTTCAGGATCATTGACAAGAATATGATCACCGGCTGCTGCAAGGGCATCTTCACAGGCTTCGGCATCTTCGTTACAGCGGGCCAGATCAGCTGCTGAAATTACCTTAAGCTCATACAGCTGCTGACAATCAGGCATATAATAATACCCCGGGCTTTTTACATGAATTTTACGGCTGGCCTGAATAAGCTCTCCTCCATTCATTTGTGAGGCTGTTATCGTAACCTCGCCGGATTCATCAGGTTCAACGGCATATACTTTTGCAGTAGAATAGCCTGGTCTGTAACACGCTTCATCAGGAGTTACCGCAATAATTTGAATGGCTTCAGAAGAAGTACCCCATAAAACCGGCACTTCGGGATAATTAGAAAGAGCATAATAAAGCACTGGTTCACCTATTTCACCAAAATCGCCGGTTTTAACTTCAGGATTGCCAGCTACAATCAATTCTCCAGGTGGGAAAAGCCGGTCAAGCATCTCTGCAGCATGGGATGATGCATCCTTCAGCCCGCCTACAACTGTGGCAACCTTATCAAAAGTTGTGACAGGGTTCGAAAAAGTTACCAGAGAGAATAAAGCATCTGTCAATTGAAGTTCCCTATAGAGGAAAGCGTCTTCGGGAACAATCCTGGTGAGCACATCAAGTGCAAGTGCCGTACATGGAACAACTGCTCCAACGGCAGATGGAAGTGTGGCTAAACAGGCAACGCCTTTCATCGCCAGCGCTGCATATCCCAAATAATCAGTTAAATCGTTCAGATCGGGAGAAACCATTACAGGATTCATGGTAAAAGGGCCACTTTTTATAGGTCCTGATTCAACACCAATCTGTTTAATGTCTGGATATTCCAGTGAAGTTGCTGCACTGCTGATAAAACGACCGAGTGTATCAAAAACGGTTAATCGGACAGTATGAGCATCCAGTTTATTGAAATTAATCGCATATCCCCCCACTTGTAAACAACGGGGGTAGCCATTCTCATGAAACAGCAATGTTACAGCTTCTGCATTTTCATCCATTCTAAAAACCATGCTTTCCACATGGTTTTTATTTTCAGAAAGGTTAAAACCCACCAGGTTCCCATTCCGGTGCAAACCCAGCAGTTCCATATTTGCATCGTTTGTCTTAACAAGTGCAAAATCATCATATAAACCAGCTTTTCCACGTGCCGGAACCCTCTTCAGTTCATGAGCCTTTGCGGCTGCGGTATAAGGCTGATTGCTCACCAAAGTTGAAATTCTTTCCTGAATGGGATCGAGCAGTTTAGCTGCCTGTTTTTTTGAAAATGGCAATAAATTGTCGGCCCAGCCTTTATCAGTAAGGTATTGACGTTCGGTAACTGACACAGTCAGTTTCCCTGATTTGTATTCAAATTCAAAACGTAACCGGTTTTTTACCAGTAAGGATTCATAGCTGTAAAAGGATGTGTTGCCGGTTCCGAGCTTTTTATTGATGATTGGCCTGGGTAATTTCAATTCCTGGAAAGTCGTGTAAACTGCAGGCCATACAGCTTCAGGAGCAATATTTTCAATTTCAAATGATTTGTATTCCTGTGCCTGTATAGGTAAATAAAAAGCCAGAAATAAAGTCATCGAAACAAGGGAAAGTACTTTTTTCATCGAAACAGGATTTAAACTTTGAAAAAACATGATTTGAATTATTCATATATTTATATGTGTTATTTTTACATGTTAAAAGAGATTAACCTGCTATTTTGTTTCATTTGTCTTAGCAAATTAACCTGTTTAGCACTCTAATTGAGCGAATTTACCCAAGGCACTCCGCATCCATAATTATTTCTGCGACGTGGGTTAAAGCGCGTGGAGTTGCGCTGTTCATATGCAATAATACTTATTTTTGCGGTAAGAATCAAATGCTTTTATTTGATTATTAATAAAAATCACTGTGTAAATACTTGAAACATGCACCAAATAGACATTATTCAGGCAGATATTACAAATTTCAGAGGCGATGCCATCGTAAATGCAGCCAATTCAAATCTCAGGGGTGGTGGAGGTGTTGATGGTGCCATTCACAGGGCAGCAGGTCGCGAATTGCTTGAAGCCTGCCAAATGATTGGTGGCTGCCCAACCGGTGAAGCCCGGATAACACCTGGCTTCAAACTTCCGGCAAAATATGTCATACATACGGTTGGTCCAATATGGCGGGGCGGCCATAACAATGAAGATAATCTTCTGGCTTCCTGCTATTTCGAAAGCCTCAAACTTGCCATTAAACACAATTGCATTTCTATTGCTTTTCCCAACATAAGCACCGGAATATATGGATTTCCGAAAAAAGCTGCCGCAAAAATTGCCATTGAAACGGTGAAAGCATTTTTGAAAGATGTTGCCCCTCCCCTGCAGGTAACATTTTGTTGCTTTGATTCTGAAAATCTTGAAATTTATAAAAATCTTTATTCAGGATGCTGATACAGCGCTTTATTCCCTGAATTGAGTTCCCTGAAAGCTCTGAAATCAGCCAAATTCCATCCCTGCCATGAAAGCATCGGATACCCCTTGATAAAGTCACGGCACCTGGTATCAACCCGCTCTTTGTAATAGTCAAGCGTCATGTATTCATGGTAGAAATCAAATTTTTCGACCTGCGCTTTTTCTATTATATCCATTTGAGAAACTGACAACTGAAGCACAGGCAAGGTGCTACTGCTTAAGGTGCTCATAAATTCAGGATGAAAAAAAGCCTTATCAGCATGACGTACATTATAAGTGGCAATTACCTTGTCCCAGTTAAATAAACCAAGACCTATGAGCAATACATAGGCTGCAATTGCATTGTAATGAAGAAGATACTGGTGGGATTTGCGTTTTTGAATTTTCAGAAAAACTGTAATTAAACCCACAATTGTGAGCAATAAAAAAGCATAAACCCCAATTCTTTTATAGGCAAGATTAAAATGCTGAATATACCAGAAATTGCGCACTCCAACTGAAACAGCCAGTAAAGCATTCTGCGCCAACCAAAGCCCAGCAAGAGATAAAATCAGTTTTCGGCCTGGAAAAAAGTTAAGGTTAGCCCTGAAGAAATATAATACAATCATGATAGAAATAAGAATGGAAACAATAAGTAACCAGGTCCCTTCATGAACAAACTGCTTCAGGTACTGTCCATTCCATTCAAAGAAAAACCAAACGTAATACACATCCAGCATATTCATAACAGCTATCAGCAAATTAAGCAGAAGTAACATAATAACACCCGATCTGTACTCAGTTTTCAGGGCCATAAATCTGCCTGAAAACGGAGAGCGTTTTCTTAGTAAATCCATTCCTGACTTTTCGCCAAATACGGTAAATAAAGTATTCGGCCTACCGAAGAGAAATGTAAAGGCAATCAATAAACCAGCAACAGCAAGCCAAAATGCGGCGGGAGAAACAAAACGGGCAATGTTTTCAAAAATGTCAACAATTCTTTGAAGAATATTACCGGTTAACCTGTTAAAATAAGGACTGGCCGAAGCATAAATCGCAAGAAAAACAATCAGAATTATCAGCGGAATTATAATTGTTAAAGCAAACCTGATAAATTTTCGCCCTCCGCTAGCCTGATCTGTAACATGTTCAAACGTTTTAAGAAAGGCAAATGGACCGGTAATTACAGCATAGGCAAATGCCGGGAAGCCATTCAGCAAAAGAAGTATTCCCGGAGAAGCTATCATTCCTGCCAACAAAATCAATGAAATAATATTGACAGCTAAAGCCATAGACGCTCCGTAAAACAAGACCATTACCGAACTAAGCAATGTGCCGGTAACAAGCAGAAGTTGTATCCTATGCATAAAATTCAACCTTCCGGCTAATAACAAGCCCCCCAAAATCATGACATTAAACAAGAGAACATTTACCCCGGCTGGCTGATGCATAAAAAGGTAAACAAAAACCAGAGCAAAGGCAAAAGGGAAAAGAAGGAGGAACTTTTTCATAGCGGCGGGAAAGTTTACTCCTAAACGCTGACAACAGCTTAAATCGTATATCAGATTTCAAATAAACAGCAACTGAAGCTGCGCCGCACTTTAAAGCTAAAGCAGTTTTTTAAGAATTCAGAATAACTAAACTCAATAAACGGGTAATACGTAGATTGAAAAATCATTATCAGCATAAACCTGCTCATAACTATAACGCACTTTACTCCCCTTATGCTTATCAATTATCAGAAATGAAGCGCCAAATTGTGAAATAGAGTCTACCACAGATTCTGAAACAGATTCATTCACGGTCCAGCCTTTTCTGTGGGCAAAATAAATTAACTGCGGAGACTGACCACCATTAATTATGATGCGCTTGTCTTTAGGAATGTATCGATTGGAAAGAGATTCTAATCCTGATTTGTATTTTTCGCTTTTTTTTATGTAAAAATCCTGATTTTGATTGGCTATCCCTTCAACTGCAATGAACACAAGTAACAATGTGGCCATTGAAGGCCTTGATTTTGAAACGGCATAAACGGCATAACCGGCAAGCAAAGAAATAACCGGAACAAACGGAATAATGTAATAGTTATGAAGCGGGAATACAGCACCTGTTTTAATCGCAAAGAGCACAAAAACAGCAGATACCAGAATAAATCCAAGCTTATAAATCAAGCTCTCGGCTTTGAAAAACAAGTAGAGGCCAACAAGCGAGCAGCCAAACCCCACATAAGAATTCAGGGCACTGAAATAGAATTTCTCCAGAAAACGGCCAAATAAAGGCAAAATTTCTCTTATGCCTTCAGCCAAATCCTTAGGAAAATACAGGCGATATTGAAAAGCGTCAACCAAATACGGGACCCAGAAAAAATACCAAACAAATGAAATGGCTATGGCCATTGCAATTGCAGAAAAAACATATGCCTTACGGATTATTCCATGTTTCTTATCTAATAATAGCACCCCTGTAACACTTAACAAACTGAGAGCCGGAATTTTACACAATAGCCCCAGGGTTGTAAAAATAAAAAGGAAAAACAAATGAAACCACTTGCCCTTTTCGAGAAATAAAATGCAAAACCAAAGCCCGATTAACAAGAGTGAAATGCTGAATGTATCAGGCATAATTTTGCGTGAAAACGAGAACCAGATGGAAGACATAAAAATGATAGTGGCATAAAAGGCCACTTTCTCCTGAAACAACTTCTTTACTATCAAAAAAAATGCAAACGTGCCCAAACTGGAAACTATCAGATTAATCAATCGTCCGTACCAGTGTGTATATCCCAGAACCGATGAGACCAAATAAATCAGGTAATTAAGCAACGGGAATTCAGTACCTATGATTCCGGTTTTTTCGCCGGCCATATCAATACGGGGATATAGAATACGGGCATCAACTTCCAGAAAATTGCGGGCAACCATATTTGTAAGCGATTGCCTCCAGTTATGTCCGATTTCAAGAGGTGGATTGGTAATTCCTATCATTCTTATTACAAAGAAGAATAAAATCCAGAAACGAATATCAGATATTAACCTCTTAATCAATACTTTAGCAGACATATAAGTACAAACTACCTGACAATAAACAACAATTGGTTTAATATTTCTCCCAAACAATTGTTGCAAAAATAAAGCAATCCTTTATTGGATTGCTTTATCTGTCTGAAATTAATAATAATCAGTGGAGCGGAAAACGGGATTCGAACCCGCGACCCTCAGCTTGGGAAGCTGATGCTCTACCAACTGAGCTACTTCCGCATTTTGAAAGGACAAAAGTATAAAAACTTTAGGAATTCATATCAATCGGACCGAATAATTCAAATGAGTATTTTCAATTTGAATTCCGCTTGCAATAAAGATATATTCATCATAAAGCCGATGATTAATACAACACATCAAAAAGTTTTTCCGTAATTTTAACGCTCATTTTACAAAGCCTAAGTTATGACAAAGAAACCTCATCTGAGTTTCTGGCAAATCTGGAACATGAGTTTTGGATTTTTGGGTATCCAGTTTGGATTTGCCCTGCAAAATGCCAATGTTAGCCGAATTTTTGAAACACTCGGCGCAAAAGTTGATGAAATACCCATTTTATGGATTGCAGCGCCCGTTACCGGCCTGATTATGCAGCCCATAATCGGCCATATGAGCGACAATACCTGGAACCGGTTTGGCAGGCGTCGCCCCTATTTCCTTACTGGCGCTATTCTCGCTTCACTTGCACTTATTGTAATGCCTAATTCACCAGCCCTTTGGATTGCTGCAGGAATGCTCTGGATAATGGATGCTTCTATTAACATTTCCATGGAACCTTTCCGCGCTTTCGTTGGCGATATGCTGCCGTCAGAACAACGCACAAAAGGATTTGCCATGCAAAGTTTCTTTATAGGAACAGGCGCTGTTGTTGCTTCGGCACTCCCTTATATCATGACCAATTGGTTTGGCATTGCCAATACAGCCCCTGAGGGAATAATTCCTCCGTCTGTTCAGTACTCATTTTACCTTGGTGCTGCAGCATTTTTCGGTGCTGTACTATGGACAGTCATCCGCACCAAAGAGTATTCACCCGAAGAATTGCGGGCTCATGCCGAAGCTGAAGGACAAATTGTACACGAAACACATGAAGAGGAAATTGAGAATCCTCAAAAGGTGAGTAAGGTATTTTTAACGCGTAGTGTTATCTGGATTGCGATTGGATTAATACTCTCCTATTTGATTTTTTACTTTCAACTACATCAGGAGCTTTACATATTTTCGGCAGGTATTGCCGTTTATGGTCTGATGATGCTAATTTCCGGCACACTCATCAAAAACGGGCATACAAAAAACGGAATTGCAGTCGTTATGCACGACCTGTACAAAATGCCCAAAACTATGTCGCAACTGGCGGTGGTTCAATTTTTCTCATGGTTTGCACTGTTTGCCATGTGGATATATACGACCGCAGCAGTTACCAAACATATCTATGGTACAAGTGATACAACTTCAGCCCTGTTTAATGAAGGGGCCGACTGGGTTGGAATCTGTTTTGCAGTTTACAATGGAATAGCTGCTTTGGTAGCATTTCTTCTCCCTGTCATTGCCAAAAAAACTTCCAGAAAGTTTACACATATGATTTCATTAATTGGAGGAGGACTTGGCCTTATTTCCATCTATTTTATCAAAGATCCCAACTTATTGCTTCTTTCAATGACAGGAGTCGGACTGGCATGGGCCAGCATCCTTTCAATGCCTTATGCCATTCTTGCAGGAGCTCTGCCTTCACATAAAATGGGTACCTATATGGGAATCTTCAACTTTTTCATCGTTATCCCGCAAATTCTGGCAGCCAGTATCCTGGGCTTTTTCACACGCGATCTTTTTGGAGGCGAAGCCATATATGCGCTGGTACTTGGAGGAGTATCCATGTTTATTGCTGCAGCAACTGTCATGTTTGTGACTGACGAGCATTAATTCATGAAGGTTACCCGTTCCAGTGGCATTTTGCTGCACCCAACCTCCTTGCCGGGAAAATATGGCATTGGATGCTTCGGCTCTGAAGCTTTTGCTTTTGTTGATTTCCTTTGCGAAGCCAGGCAAAAACTGTGGCAGATTTTGCCATTGGGCCCAACAGGGCCAGGCGATTCTCCGTATCAAAGTTTCTCGGCATTTGCACTAAACCCATTGCTGATTGATATTCAATCTTTTGCCGACAAAAAATATCTTACAGAACAAAACATTAAGGAGGCAAAAACTGAGAATACCGGCAAGGTAGATTATGCCTTTGTCAACGATGCGCGCAGAATGCTTTTCAGAAAAGCATTTGACACATTTCAACATAAAGCTTCTCTCAAGGACAAAACTTCCTTTGAAATCTTTTGCAACAGCAATAAATTCTGGCTTGAAAACTACGCTCTTTTCATGGCCATTAAAGACTATTTCGGAGGTATTGCCTGGCATCAATGGCCTGATGCCATCAAAAAACGCAATAGCACTTCAATGCGCTTTTTCCGGAAATTACTTTCAAATGACATTAAATACCATTGCTTTCTGCAATATTCAGCCTATGGGCAATGGATGGATTTAAAGGAATATGCCAACAGGAAAAGCATTAAAATCATTGGCGATATCCCCTTGTATATCTCATTTGACAGTGCTGATGCCTGGTCAAATCCCGACTTGTTTCTTTTAGATAAAAAAATGCACCCAGTTAAAGTAGCAGGAGTTCCACCTGATTTCTTTAGCGAAACAGGCCAATTATGGGGAAATCCGGTGTACAACTGGGAGTATCAGCAAAAAACAGGCTTCAGGTGGTGGATTCAACGAATGAATTATAATCTTCATTTGGCCGATATTGTGAGAATTGACCATTTCAGGGGATTGGCCGCTTACTGGGCCATTCCTTTTGGAGCAAAAGATGCCATAAACGGGGAATGGCTCCCTGCCCCGGGCGAAGCACTGTTCAAAGCATTAATCAAAAAAACTGGCTCATTGCCAGTAATTGCTGAAGATTTGGGTGTAATTACGCCCGACGTGGATGAACTGCGCATTAAATTCGGATTTCCAGGCATGAAAATACTACAGTTCGGATTTGACAATTCAGAGGCCAATCCGTATTTACCTCATTTATTTTCGGCCAACTCAGCTGTATACACCGGCACCCATGACAACGACACTGTAATTGGATGGTACCATCAGATGAATGAAACCGACAAGCAAAAATTTCTGGATTACACCAGCTGTAATGGAATGGAGGTGAACTGGAAAATGATTCAGCTGGCGATGGCTTCTGTTTCAGATTATGCTATTGTGCCTTTACAGGATATTCTTGGCCTGGACAGTGAAGCCCGGACAAACATACCGGGTACACCACACGGTAATTGGCAATGGAGATTCAGGGAAGCTGATTTACAGACTGCACACGCTAACCGGTTAAGTTTATTCTGCAAACTTTACAACAGGTAGTCAGGCTGTAAAAAATTCAAAAACACGGTATTCCCAGGGTTTAAGCACAAAATAGTGATTATCAAAAAGTTCGACCTGGGTGTCTGCAAAAATATCTTTATAGTATCCCGGAAGATTGTCTACTGATAAATGAGCAAACTGCTCATGCTTGCTTAGGTTAAGCATAACAATAACCTTATTCCCTGCAACTTCACGCATAAAGGCAAAGACATTACCACTGTTGCGCGTTTCAATTCTCCTCAGCACACCTCCGTAAGGGCCGCTCCAAAGCGCCCTGTTTCGCTTTTTCAAACTTATTAACTTCTGGTACAGGGGAAACATCTTATCTTCTTTCCATTCAATCTCATCCTTGTCGAAAAAAAGCAATCTTTTACTTAAACCGGCCTCTTGTCCGCTGTAAATCATAGGTATACCTGTTAGCGTAAAATACAGAACAGCAAAAGCTTCAAGCCCTTCGCCAAGACGTTCAAGCTCAGAACCATTCCACGAATTTTCATCATGGTTGCTAATAAACAGCATTTGATAAGCAGAGGATGGAAAAGCATAAATTTCATAATTCAGCATGGAATATAGATCCCATGATGAATTTTCGCCACTGGCAATTCGGTTAAATGTATGAAATAACCTCCAGTTATAAATAGCATCAAAAGCACCCGAAAGCAATTCCCGCTGCTCCGCTTCAGCCAGCATAAAAACAGGTTTAATTCTTTCAAGTTCCATGCGTGCATTTTGCCAGAAACTCAACGGCACCAGATTGGCCATATCACATCTGAAACCGTCAATATCTGTTTCGTAAAGCCAAAACTGCATGGCTTTTATCATATATTGCGCAACAGCCGGATTATCATAATTCAAATGAATGACATCACTCCAATCGGTTACAGGAGGTTTGAACGCGCCTTTATCATCCAATTTATAAAATTCAGGATTTGTTTTTGTCAGTTGATGATCCCATGAGGTGTGAATAGCCACCCAATCGAGGATAACATACATACCCATTTGATGAATCGCCGATACAAGTTCTTTGAACTCCCCGAGCGTTCCGTATGCCGGATCAACCGACATATAATCGCTGATGCAATAATAGCTGCCTCTTGTGCCTTTTCGTTTTTCAATCCCTGCAGGTTGAATAGGCATAAACCACAGGATTCCTACCCCAAGCTTCTGCAAGCGAGGTAAGTGTGTAGCAAATTCCCGGAAAGTTCCTGAAGCAGTGTATTGCCTTAAATTAACTTCATAAATGGTTAGATTCCGGCTCCATTTTACCGGCAAATCGCGGGAGTTAGGCATATAACAAACAGTTGCAATTTACAGGCAACTACCTCATTACAAGACAGCTACCTGTAAATAAAAGTAAAACTTGTTTTAATTTTTCACTTCAAAACGCCCTGTCTAAGGCGCTTGAAAAATACAACAATTTTCACCAAACTGGCATTAACAGGCACATTCCGCCATTAAAAATCTGAAACATTTCAGGCAGGGACAACCTGATACTCTTTATTGATAAATATGTTTGCTTTATCTCTGAGCGATTGAACAACCTGATGCTCACGCTCAAGAACCTGCATACGGTATTCATTCTGAGGCTCTTTTCCACGAACAACCTGAGCTTTTTTCGTTTCGTGATAAGTAAGCTCAATAAAAACCCGCAAATCAATCCCGTCAGTATTTATGGCATATAATCCATCAACAATAATCATTTCCACGCCTTTGAAATCGGTGGTCAGATGATCAACCTGTTCAGTAACCAAATCAATACAGGGCATTGTGGAGGTGCGGTCATGTTTAAAATCGTCGATATTCTTATAGATGGTATCCCAATCGTATTCATTTAAACCAACAGCTGTTTCAATTCCATTTTTTTTACGCCATTCAGTCCTTTCTAAAGGATGAATTTTGTAATAATTGTCGATATGAATGGGTTTGCAGATAATACCTTCTTTCCTCAGCATCTTAGCAAGAACATGAGACAATTCAGTTTTACCGGAGCCCGATTCGCCTGAAACTGCAATCATAAATTTGTTTTTCCTGTTTTTAAGGATATATGGCAGGATTTCCTTAGCTGCATTTTCATGTTTTTCGCCAATAAGCAACACATCTCCGAGCATAATTTTGATTTTTGAGGTTATTAACAACTAAATGAATGGTCTTTATCAGATTTGGTTTCATTGCCCGACACCGAAATCTCAGGCAGAAAACCTGATTTGTTTAATAGTGAAAAATTTCACTGGCAGTATCAAAGTCAAGATAAAAATCGGCAAGGGGTTTAAGCGATTGAACCACCTGATGCTCACGTTCAAGTACGTTCATCCTGAATTCATCCAACTCCTCCTTGCCTGTTAATTTTTGTTCCTCCATTGTTTCATGGTAGGTCATTTCAATAAAAACTTTCAGGTTGGCATCTTCAATTTTTACAGAGTACAAGCCTTCAATAATCAAGACTTCAACTCCTTTAAAATCAGTTGTAATATGGTCAATCTGGTCAGTAAAAAGGTCAACACATGGGAAAGTTGACTTTTCGCCACTTCTGAAGTCCATGATATTTCGATAAACCAGGTGCCATTCATATTCTTCAAAGCCCACCGACTCAATACCGTGTTGCTTGCGCCATTCTGTTCTGAGTGAGGGAGGTACCCTGTAGTAATTATCCATGTGCAGCAGTTTGGTTTTAATTCCCTGCTTTTTAAGAAGCTTACCCAGCATGTGAGCTACTTCACATTTACCAGTTTCGACTTCGCCGGATATGGTGATAATGTATTTGCCTTTTCTTTCATCCAGCACTTTTTCCAAAATGGTCTGGGCAGCATTTTCATGCTTTTTGTTGAGCAACAGAATATCGTTTAACATCTCTTTAAGTATTATTTAACAATCAGTCAGTATCCTTATTTAAAGTAATACTTTAACTAATTCATTACTGGTCAGCTTAATCCTTTCGCCCCCAATTTCAACTTCTATAGGTGATTGAATATTTAAACCTTTAATTTCAACTGAATCCTTATTAACCTTAACAATCAACCTGTTACCTCTGAATGAAAATCCAAATTTCAAACTTTTCCAGGCATCAGGCAAATTAGGGTTAATTTTGATGTGACTCCCCCTCAAATTCAAGCCGGCATAAGCATAAATAGCAATCAAAACAGTACCAGCCATTACCCCCATATGAATGCCTTCAGCAGTGGTACCTCCCTGAATGTCATTATAATCGCTGCTTAGAGCATCCTGATAAAGCTCCCAGCTTAACTTACGGTCGCCTATCATATTTGCCAACAATGCATGTACCACACGGCTTAGGGTTGAACCATGAGAGGTTCGGGCCAGATAATAAGCCAGATTCTTTTCCAGATAATCATCCTGCATTTTATAGCCCAATTCATCAAGAATAGTGCGGACTTCGGCACTATCGAGGTTATAAAATGCCATTAAAGTATCGGCCTGTTTTGCCACTTTATATTCATCAGCCGATTTTCCTTCAGCTTTCAGGATACGATCGAGGCGATAAATATTTCCGTACTTCTGACGGTAGTAATCCCAGTCAAGCTCTTTGAGATCAAAATAACCATCATATTGCGAAATAATTCCTTCGGGTGAAATTACAATATTGAGTTTTCGTGAAATGTCTTTCCACCGTACAAGTTCTTCATCACTCAGATTAAGTCTGCTTTTAACTTCAGCGGCATCATTACCCAGCAAGCTTAAAATTTCGAAAGCTTTATCAATAGCCCAAACAACCATAATATTTGTATAGGCATTATCGCGCAAACCGCCTTCGGTTGACCCATGATATTGCTCATGAAATTCATCGGGCCCCATTACTTTAGCAATACTGTACCGGCCGGTTTCCGTATTTAATTCAGATTTGCCTGTCCAGAACCGGCAGATATCAAGAAACATCTCTGCTCCAGATTTTATCAGGAACTCTAAATCGCCGGTTGTGTGATAATATTCCCAGATGTCATATGCAATAGCTAATGAAACATGGCGTTGCAATGAGCTGTAATCGTCACCCCACTCTCCATTCAAAGGATTAAGGTGCACCACCTGTGTTTCTTCGCGGCCATCACTTCCACTTTGCCAGGGAAACATAGCCCCTGTATAGCCATATTCACGGGCATATTCACGCGCTTTGGGCAGGCGGTTGTACCTGTACATCAGCGTAGCTTTTGCAGCCTCGGGAAGCTGAAGATTATACAAAGGCAGAATAAACAGTTCGTCCCAGAAAATATGTCCGCGGTAAGCTTCGCCATGCAGTCCGCGGGCAGTAAAGCTTGCATCAATAGTAGCATTGTGATGAGAAGCTGAAACCATTAGATGGTAGAGGTGCAGACGCAACAGTTTCTGATCCATCCTGTTTCCTTCAAGCTCAACATCAATTTTTTCCCAGAGTTGTTGCCATACAACAGCACTTTCAGCCAGCATCTCCTCAAACAATCCACTTTTTAATGCAGTGTTTTTAGCTTCAGCCAGCGGTTCTTTAACATCGTCGTGCTTTGAGGTGTAGATAGATGCTGCTTTTTCAAGAAGCAGTTCTTTTCCTTTTTCTGCCTGAATTTCAAACATTAAATATGCCCTGGCAGGTTCAATAACAGGCGTTCCGTTGACTTTCAGTTCATGCCCATCAATAAAAACACGATGATGAGCGGCTTCAGCAACATGAACGGCAGATTGAGTTGTTTCAACTGAAACCCAAACCAAATTATCAAGAGCCCCTTGAAAACCGGGCTTCAGATGCTGCTGATTAAGTTGCTTATAACGTTCAACTCCATCGTTTATGATATCACCGTTTATTCCGCTGCAAATTGTTATTTGTCCGCTGTAATTTAAAGGTGTTAATTTATATTGAATTGCAGCTTGATGAGGATTAGCCATACTGGCCATACGCCGCGAAACAATCTCAGTTTTCCGGCCTTGCTCATCAACCACAACCATGTGCCTGCAAAAGACCCCATTTTTGAAATTCAGGCGTTTTTTAAAATCTGTAAATTCAGCTTTATTAAAGTCGAACCAATCACCATTATCTATTTTAAAATTAACAGGTAACCAGTTTGGAACATTCACAAAGTCTTCATTTTCAACCATACGGTCGCCTACTTTGGAAGCAAGCCTGTTGTATAAACCAGCAATATAAGTGCCCGGATTATTTACCTGGTTCGAGTCAGTTTCTTCCATGGCGCCCCTTGTACCGAAATAACCGTTTCCGACAGCCAGCAGAGCTTCGCGGGTTCTTTCTTTTGAAGGTTCGTAAGCATGGTAAGTAATTGACCATTTATCGTCCTCCAATCCTTTTTCAAACCACGCATTGATACGGTCAATTCCAATTTCCTGTAAATCATCAACCACAATATCAGCTCCATTAAGCAAAAGTTCGCGGGAGTTTTCTTCACGAGCAATACCAATTACGAGTCCGAAAGCTCCTTTTTGGCCTGCCTGTACTCCTGAAACAGCATCTTCAACAATCACGCTCCGATCATAGGCAACGCCAAGATTATCAGCAGCTGTGGTAAAAATATCAGGTTCAGGCTTACCTTTTAAACCCAGTTCAGCAGAAACAACTCCATCGACGCGGGTTTCGAAAAGAGAAAGCAACCCGGCTGCTTCAAGTACCGGACCGCAATTTTTACTGGAAGAAGCTACCCCTACCCTTATGTTCTGTAATTTTAACTGCCTGATTAAATCTACTGTACTTTCGTAAACGCCAACACCGTCCCTTTTAAGAATTTCATTAAAGGCAAAATCCTTGCGATTTCCCAGGCCACAGATTGTTTCCATTTCATGTGTATCGGATGGATTCCCCAAAGGCAGGGCAATACCTCTTGACTTTAAAAAATCTTCGACGCCCTTATAACGTGGTTTTCCATCAACAAATGGCAGATAATCACCGCTATGCGTAAACTCGCGGAATGGAAGCTGGTGAGATTTTTCCCAATCTTTCAGAAAATCATCAAACATCTTTTTCCAGGCTGTACTATGTACCAAAGCGGTTTTAGTTATGACCCCATCCAGGTCAAAAATTACGGCATCGAAACGATTATTCTGCATAAAGAATTGATTATGTGTTGTTTCTAAATTTTCACTTAACAAAGCAAATATAAGGAATAACACTCAACTGAACATTGATCTTTTTAAAATAAGCCTTCTCGCGCGCGCGACAAAGGCCTTTGATATGGCTGAAGCCCTCATTTTCTGACAGATACTTTTGAACAAAATAAAAGTTAATTTTTAAAAGCGCTAAATCAGCACCCTGCCGGATAAATTTGCCTAGAATCAATTAAGGATTTCCTTTCCCCGGTTTGATAATTAACCGGAGCGATTGATCATAAGTTAAATAATTCCAAAGCCAATTGATGAAGATAAGCAAACGGTTTTTAGTGCCTACTATTGACATTAAATGAACAAACATCCAAATTATCCAGGCAAAAAAACCTTTGAAACGAATAGCAGGCAAATCAACAACAGCTTTGTTTCTGCCAATGGTTGCCATTGCCCCTTTATCAAGGTAATGGAAAGCTTTCCAGTTATTATTTTTCTGTCGGGAAGTCAGATTTCTGGCCAGCGCAGCCGCCTGCTGAATAGCAACCTGGGCTACTTGCGGGTGCCCATTGGGATAAGCATCTGACATCATCAAAGCAATATCGCCGATAGCATAAACTGAATCGAGTCCGATTACCTGGTTAAACTCATTTACAATTATCCGGCTGCCTCTGCCCGCATGAGCTTCGGAAATACCTTCCATATATTCGCCTCTCACCCCTGCCGCCCAGATAAGTGTGTGGGCATTCAGATGCTCACCATTGTGCAATAAAACCTGATCGTTTTGATAGCCGGTAACCTGCACTCCTGTATAAATCTGCACACCCAGTTTTTCAAGAAAATTATAAGCTCCTAGTGATGCTTTTTCAGACATACTGCTCAAAAGCTTTGATGAAGCCTCCACCAGATAAACCTTCATTTCCCGGAAATTCAGCTCCGGATAATCCTTGGGCAATACATATGTTCGCATTTCGGCCAAAGCACCTGCCAGCTCAACACCGGTAGGCCCGCCCCCCACAATAACAATACTTAAAAGCGACTCCATTTCATTGATGGAATCACAAGTTAATGCAGCTTCATAATTTTTAAGAATCGTATTGCGCAGATTCAGTGCTTCACCAACTGTTTTCATGGGCAATGATGCTTCAGCAATTTGTTGCATACCGAAGAAATTGGTGGTAGCACCAGTTGCCAGTACAAGAACATCATACCTCAGGTCGCCCAATAAGGTTTTTATTACTTTATTTTCTGTATCAATCTGCACAACTTCTGTAAGCCGGATATGAAGGTTTTTTCTTTTCTGAAAAATCTTCCTGAGAGGAAATGATATAGCGCTTGGTTCAAGGCCTGCCGTTGCTACCTGATAAAACAAGGGCTGAAACTGATGAAAATTATTGCGATCGATAAGAATTATCTGAAATGGAGAACCCTGCAACGATCTTACCAGTTTCAGGCCGGCAAAACCAGCGCCAATGACGACCATTCTTTTTTGCTTTGTATCGGGAATATTCAACGACATAATCAAAATGTTTGGCCTTTTAAACAATTTAAAAACCATTGTATCCCGCCAAACTACTTTTTTTGTTTTACAAACAGCCCGGGGCACTCATTTCTCAAAGAAAAAGCATAAATATTACACCAACAACTGCATTTAATCACCGTAAGGCATTGGAGAGCTTTATCAGAAAACAAATAAACAAAGAGCTATCTCAAAGTTTTATAAATTTGTATACCTGATTATTCATTACTGATAAATCCTCATTTATGAAAAAAAACGTCCTTCTTGTTTTACTTTTTGCTTGCTTTCAATTACAGCTTTCTATCAAGGCTCAACCCATATTGCCTGACAACGGAGAACTTTATATTCATTCAGTTGTCCCGAGAGTCGACATTTTGATTCATCCTGACACACTGGCATGGATATATGAGAATGTGGAAAGCGATCAGGAATTTCATGCCACTTTCGTTTATGATAACAATCATATTCACGACACTATTTACAATATCGGGTTCAGATTACGCGGCAATACCTCCCGATACGCTCAGAAGAAATCATTTAAGGTTTCATTTAACTCTTTTATTCAGGGACAAAAGTATTTTGGCGTTGAAAAAATGAATCTGAATGGCGAGCATAACGACCCGTCGGTGGTACGAGCCGGATTATACTGGGAAATCCTCAGGGAGGCTCATCTTGCCGGCCCGCGGGCCAACCATGTAAGGGTTTACATTAATGGCAACTTTTATGGGGTATATACCAATGTAGAACATATTGATGAAGAATTCGCTAAAACCTATTTTGGCAACAACGATGGCAATCTTTACAAATGTTTGTGGCCTGCTGATTTAGGCTACCGCGGTTCCAACCCTGATGATTATAAATTTATGGCAGGCGATCGCCGCACTTACGAACTCAAAATCAATGAGGAAGCTGACGACTATTCAGATCTGGCTAATTTTATAAGTGTGCTAAACAACACTCCCCTGGTCGATTTACCTTGTGAGCTTGAAAAAGTATTCAACGTTCAGGACTATCTTAAAATTGCAGCTATTGACATCCTCACCGGCAACTGGGATGGCTATATTTACAACAAAAACAATTTTTACCTGTATCACAATACCGCAACAGGTCTTTTTGAATACATCCCTTACGACACCGATAATACTTTTGGCATCGATTGGTTTGGCATTGACTGGGCTTCGAGAAATATTTACAATTGGTCGAATCCCGATGAAAACAGGCCACTGTACACACGACTGATGCAGGTGCCTGAGTACCGCGATGCTTTTACTTATTATACCAGGCAAATTATAGGGCAGATAACCAGCCTTGCAGAATTTCAAAACAACATCACCGCATTAAAAAGCCAGCTTGAAGCATACGTAGCCATCGACCCATACTATCCTTTGGATTACGGATATACAATAAACTCATTCAATACATCCTTTACATCGGGCACCGGAGCGCATGTTCCCATTGGTCTTTTGCCATTTATTAACAGCCGCAATGCCAGTGCGCTTTCTCAGGCCGAAAACACTCAGGCTCTTCCTATTGTTAAATACATCGGACACAACTCCCCGCTTGCTTTTCAGAATATTACGATAAAAGCATTCGCTGAAGCAACTGCATTAAGCGGGGTTGAGGTCGAATACCGTTTAAACGGTGCTGCATGGCAGCAAATACCCATGCACGACGACGGAACCAACGGAGATACAGAAGCCAATGACAACTATTTTACAGCAAACATTGACGGAATGCCAGGAAATACCCTTCTGGAATTTACAATAAAAGCAATTGACAACCAGCAGATACAAAACTCAAAACCCTGTTCACCAGTTCAATACACTATTCCATCCACAAACTCTTACAACATTTACATCAATGAATTTATGGCAAGCAACAATTCAACCATTGCCGATGAAAATGGAGAATTTGACGACTGGATAGAGTTGTATAACAATGGAAATCAAACAATCTGGCTTGGCGATAAATATCTGACCGATAACTTGTCGAACCCTCAGAAATGGGCTCTGCCTGATACAAATCTGGCTGCTGGAGCTTACCTTTTGGTATGGGCTGACGGACAGCCTGAGCAAGGCGCCTTGCACACCAACTATAAGCTTGATAAAGATGCTGAAGAAATCGGACTGTTCGACAACGAAGAAAACGGCTTCGCTTTGCTCGATGGGGTTACTTATACAACACAGTCTACTGACATTTCAATGGGCAGGGTAAATGACGCTTCTCCTGAATGGAAATTTTTCAATCAGCCTACTCCCGGAAGCACCAACAGCATGGTAGGAATAGATGAAATTTCGCTTTATACGCTCAAATTCTGGCCGAATCCGGTTTCAACCGGAATACTGTATTTCTCCGAAAAGGAAACATTTAGCATTTACAATATTCAGGGGCAGGAATTGATGCACTTTAATCATTGCAATCAGGCCTCTGTAGCGAAACTTCACAAAGGCATGTATCTGATAAGGTGTGAAGACGGCAGAAGTGGCCGGTTTATCATTAACTAAACTGATCAAACCTTCGGTTGTCTATCTGGCAATGAATCGAAGCATTTTAACTTAAGCAAAAAGTCCCGTTAATCAATAGTTAACGGGACTTTAAATATTTAGCCGAACAATTTATTAGTCGCCAAAACACATACCCACACCACGTGCAGTTTTCATCAGTGCGGTTTCAGGATCAACCAGGTTTGGTTTTTGTATCGCTTCCTTTAAAGTTACAGAAGTGATATAAGGATGACGATAAGAAACCATTCTGCCGAATTCGCCATCTTTGGCAAGTTCAAATGCTTTCACACCATATTGTGTTGCCAGCACCCTGTCATAAGCAATGGGAATTCCTCCGCGCTGCAAGTGTCCCAGCACTGTAGTTCTGATACTATGCTCGCATCCGGCCATTTTGAGTTCTTCTTCAAAACGGAAACCTACACCGCCGAATTTAACATTTTCGTAACCAATTTCTTTACTGTTTGAAGCAAACACGTCACCTTTAATATTGCGTGCACCTTCGGCAATAACAATATTTACAAATCCGCGGCCTTTATCAAAACGCTGATCAATTCTTTCCATTACTTTATTGATATCGTAAGGGAATTCGGGCAGAAGACAGATTTCGGCGCCACCAGCAACAGCTGCATTCAAGGCAATCCAGCCTGCATTACGTCCCATAACTTCCAGAATCTGAACGCGGTTATGGCTTGCAGCAGTTGTAACAAGTTTATCTACAGCTTCGGTAGCAATCTGAATTGCAGTTTGAAAACCGAAAGTAGCATCTGTAGCTGAAAGGTCATTATCAATGGTCTTAGGAACACCAATTACATTGAGTCCTTTTTCAAATAGTGCCTGGGAAATGCGCTGTGAACCATCACCTCCGATATTGATAACTGCATCAATACCCAGATATTGAATTTTACGTATCATTTCATCCGAGCGATCAACAGCTAAAAAACTTCCGTCTTTCTGCTTAACAGGCCATGCAAATGGGCCTCCTTTATTGGTTGTTTGCAGAATGGTTCCTCCCTGATAGTGAATACCTGAAACTGTTTTTTCGTCTAAAACAACAATTTCAGTAGGCTCACGCAAAATCCCGTTAAATGCCTCAATACTACCAACAACTTCCCATCCTTTTTCGCGGGAAGCTCGCTTAACAATTGCGCGGATAACCGCGTTAAGTCCCGGACAGTCGCCTCCTCCGGTAAGAACTAATACCCTCTTCATAGAGTTTTTACTTTAATAATGAATAACTTAGGTCTTTTTGGTCTTGTTTCTGAAAAAACGATGCAAAATTACAAAAAAAAATGGTTTTAACTAATCTGCAAGTTCAGCCTGCTTAAAAGTAGAATGAATTTACAATAACTTAACGTTAATTGAGTATTTTCGCGGTTTGTAACAACTTTTATGGAAAAGAAGAAGAAACTGGCATTGGTTGCACACGACAACCGTAAACAAGACCTGATAGAATGGGTTGAATTTAATGCTCATAAATTGCGCGAACACCAGATAGTTTGCACGGGTACAACCGGCAAGCTCATTGAGGAACAACTTCGAAGAAGTTTAACAAAGGAACAATATGGTGAATTTGAAGTAGTTAAACTTAAATCAGGACCACTTGGCGGTGACCAGCAGTTGGGCGCATTAATTGTAGAAGGAGAAATTGATCTCATGATATTTTTCTGGGATCCCATGCAACCACAACCACATGATGTGGATGTCAAAGCTCTTTTAAGAATCACTGTATTGTACAATGTACCTACTGCCTGCAACCGTTCAACAGCAGATTTTTTGATTTCATCGCACCTTTTTACCGAAGAATATCACCCCAAGGTAAAAGATTACACCAGCTATATTAATCGTGAAGTTAAAATGTAATGAACCGCAACATAGCTGTAATTTTTGATATGGACGGGGTGTTGGTTGACAACTTCAATTACCACCTGATGGCCTGGGAAAAATTTTGTCAACTGCACAAAAAGTCATTCTCGGCCGATGAATTTCGCGAAAATGTTTTCGGTGGCAATAATCCTGATCACCTGAAGTTTATTTTTGGCCCTCAGCTCAGTCAGGAGCAAATTATACAATACGGGCAGGAAAAAGAAAGCATTTATCGTGAGCTTTATCGTAATAACGTTCAACCTGTTACCGGTCTGAAAGATTTTTTACACGACTTAAACCAGGCTGGAATTGCAAAAGCCATTGCCACCTCTGCCGAAAGGGCCAATGTGGACTTTATACTTGACTCGGTGGGTTTGCACCATCAATTTGAGGTAGTAGTTGACTCATCCATGATATCGCGCGGCAAACCCGACCCCGAGGTCTTCCTCAAAGCAGCTCAATTAATTCAGGTTAATCCTTCCGACTGCATTGTGCTGGAAGACTCTCTCAAAGGAATTGAAGCAGCTTTAAGAGCCCGCATGAAGGTAATTGGCGTAGGTACTACCCATCACGTTGCCGAACTTACAGAGGCCCACTATGTAATCAACGATTTTTCAGAACTTACATTTCAAAAAATCAGCGAAATATTAAATTAAACTCAATTATAAACCAACCAAACTTTACTATGTATTCAATGAAAAAGTCACTTGCATTAACTGCGATCCTGTTGATCAGCAGTTTTGCAATAGCTCAAAGCAAAATCGACTTCCAGGAGTTTGATTTGCCTAATGGGCTGCATGTTATCCTGCACCAGGATAATTCAACGCCAATCGTGGCAGTCACCACTTCCTACCACGTTGGTTCTAAAAACGAAAGTCCGAGCCGTACAGGATTTGCTCACTTTTTCGAACATCTTATGTTTGAAGGATCTGACAACATCCCCAGAGGACAGTTCGACAAAATTGCCATGAATGCCGGTGCCCAAATCAATGCCAATACCGGCTGGGATCGCACATTTTATTATATTCTTCTGCCATCCAACCAGCTTGAATTAGGGCTTTGGATGGAATCAGAACGCTTGTTGCATCTTCGTATCGACAGCATTGGTGTTGAAACACAACGCCGTGTTGTAAAAGAAGAACGTAAACAATCATACGACAACCGCCCTTATGGTTCGCTTATCGAAAAAACCTTCAGCAGCTCTTTTAAAGAACACCCCTACCGCTGGACCCCGATTGGATCAGCTCAATACATTGATGAAGCTACACTGGCTGAATTTCTTGAATTTCATTCTGTTTTTTATGTTCCTAACAATGCTATTTTGTCTATTGCCGGAGATATTGATATTGAAAATACAAAGGCTTTGATTACAAAATATTATGGTGATATTCCCCGCGGCACAAAACCTATTTACAGGCCCAGCATTGTGGAGCCCAAACAAACAGTTGAAAGACGCGACACAGTTTTTGACAACATCCAACTTCCTGCTGTTGTTCAGGCATACCACATCCCAGCCATGGGAACACCTGACTATTATGCTTTGAATATGCTTACCACCTTACTCTCTGATGGTGAAAGTTCACGTTTAAACAAAGCCATTGTTGACAAACAGCAAAAAGCACTTTATGTTGGCTCATTCCCCATCCCCCTTGAAGACCCAGGATTATTTCTGGTGTTTGGAATTGTAAATATGGGGGTAACTCCTGCCGATTTGGAATCATCTATTGACAGCGAGATTAAACGAACACAAACCGAAGAACTGTCAGACCGTGAATTTGAGAAATTGCGTAACAAAATTGAAAACGATTTTGTAAGCCGCAACTCAACCATGGCTGGCATTGCTGAAAGTTTGGCCGATTACCGTATGTATTTTGGTGATGCCAATCTCATCAATACTGAGATTGATAAATATATGAAAGTTACAAAAGAAGACATCAAGCGTGTTGCCAACGAATATCTGATTCCGCAAAACCGCACTGTTCTCTATTATTTGCCCAAACAAAGCCAGTAAACAGGAGGAAATATCATGAAAAAAATAATTGCCATTACTTTTGCCACTGCTTTGCTGGCCCTGTCATTTCATTCAAATGCTCAGGTAAAAAGCACAAAAACCAAGACTACTCCACAGCCTGCGCTTGACAGAAGCATTAAACCGCTTCCCGGCCCGGCTCCCGAAATCAATATTGGAAAATATGAAAGTTTCGAGCTCGAAAACGGATTAAGAGTTTTCGTTGTTGAAAATCACAAAATCCCCAGGGTTGCATATTCACTTACTATTGATTATACCCCCATTCCAGAGGGCGAACTTAGTGGTTTGTCTGATTTTACTGGTCAGATGTTGAGAAAGGGAACCCAAACCTATGCCAAAGATCAGCTTGACGAAGAGATTGACTTTATCGGAGCAACTCTTTCAACCAGTGCATCAGGCATCTATGGCTCGGCTCTTAAAAAACACAATAACAGACTATTGGAATTAATGTCTGATGTTTTGTTAAACCCCTCTTTCCCGACCGAAGAACTTGAGAAAATTAAAACTCAGGCAATTTCTGGATTGGAAGCTGAAAAAAATGAGCCTTCAGCCATCAGCGACAGGGTAGGAAAACTGCTGGTTTACGGGGCAAACCATCCTTATGGCGAGTCAATGACAGAGAAATCAGTTCAAAACATCTCAATTGAACAGTGCAAAGCATTTTACCAGGGCTTCTTCAGACCTCAAATAGCTTATATGGCTATTGTGGGCGACATTAATCTGGCTGAAGCCAAAGAGCTCGTCAATAAATATTTTGGCAAATGGGAAAAAGCTGACGTCATGAATATGCAACCCCAAATGCCTGTAATGCCCGCTAAAAATGTTGTGGCTTTGGTCGACAGACCTGATGCCGTTCAAACAACGCTCAGCATCAGCTATCCGGTTGACTACCAACCAGGTAATCCGGATGCAATTAAGGCAAGAGTTGCCAACACTATCCTTGGAGGAGGTACTTTCCGTCTTTACAACAACTTACGTGAAGAAAAGGCTTTCACATATGGTGCATATTCAAGATTAAGTGCTGATAAACTTGCCGGAAGATTTACCGCCAGCACTGAAATACGCAATTCGGTTACCGACAGCGCCATCAATGAAATTCTTTTTGAAATGAAAAGACTGCGTGATGAGCCAGTTCCCCAGCCAGAGCTTGACCTTGTAAAGAATTATTTGTCAGGCGCTTTTGCACTTTCTCTTGAAGAACCACAGACTGTTGCTAATTTTGCTATCAGCACAGCCAGATATGGTTTAAAAGCCGATTACTATGTAAATTACCTGAAAGAACTGGCTGCAGTTTCATCTGACGATGTACAGAAAATGGCCGTTAAATACATCAGGCCTGACAATGCTTATATTCTTGCTGTAGGTAAAGCTTCTGAAATTGCTGATAAACTTCAGCGGTTTACCGGTGGTGAGCCTATTCGCTATTTCGATACAGAAGGCAAGGAATATGACCCTAATAAAAAAGTTAAACCAGCACCGGAAGGTATTACTGCCGAAGATGTAAACAAAGCTTACATCAACGCTATCGGAGGTGAAAAAGCCTTACTCAAAATCAAAGACATCACCATGATGGCCAGCACCAGCATGCAAGGAATGACCATTGGTTTTGATATTTACAGAAAAGCTCCGGATAAATACATGATGAAGATTGGTGCCGGAGATATGGTATTTCAGCAAATGGCTTACGATGGAGTTACAGCCAAACTGGTTTCTCCAATGGGTGGCGAAAATAAAACCCTCGAGGGCAAAGAACTGGAAGCAATGAAATACGAATCCATTCTGAATATTGAATTGCAGTACGAAAAGCAAGGTATCAAACTGCTGCTTGAAGGTATTGAAGAAGTTAACGGAGCAGATGCTTACAGAGTTCTTCTCACCTACCCTACCGGAAAAGAATCAACCAGATTTTTCGATGTCAATACAGGCCTTCTTATCAGAGAAATTGGCGAACAGGGCATTTCTGAATTCAGTGATTACAGAGAAGTAAATGGTGTTAAATTCCCATATGCCATTTCACAGCAAATGGGCCCACAAACTGTAAAACTTGGTGTACTCTCCATTAAGGTTAATTCAAAGCTGAAAGATGACATCTTTACCTTGAAATAATCTCAGGCTATTTTGATAAAAAGAGGATTAGGGAACTAATCCTCTTTTTTTGTCTAATTACGAATTATCTTTCCGATTTTTAAGTAAATACGATTTTAGTATCTTTGCATATCAGAAATCAACCTAATACTTAAAACATTAATTTACACGTACTTATGAAATTCAGTTTAAAGAATTTTTTACCAGCTCTCCTACTCGTTGCCGGTTCAATGATTTTAGGTGTATCCTGTAATCAGAAGCCGTCAGTTGAAACCGCTGACAGCACACTCGTTCAGGTTAAACATCCTGAATGGAGTAAAAATCTGAACATTTACGAAATCAATGTCAGACAATTCACGCCGGAAGGAACATTTGCAGCACTGGAAGCCCATCTTCCACGCCTGAAAGAACTTGGCACTGATATTCTGTGGATCATGCCTATCAATCCAATCGGAGAGTTAAACCGAAAAGGAAATCTGGGAAGCTATTATTCCGTAAAAGATTACAAAGCAGTTAATCCCGACTTTGGAACAGCTCAGGACTTCAAACACTTTGTTGAAAAAGCCCATGAACTGGGACTATATGTGATTGTTGACTGGGTGGCCAATCACTCGGCATGGGACAACGCACTGGTTACCGAGCATCCTGACTGGTATGAAAAAGACTCGACGGGAAAAATGATGTCGCCCTATGACTGGACTGATGTGGTTGAATTTAATTATGCGAATGCTGACATGAGCAACTATATGCTTGATGCTATGAAATATTGGGTTTCAGATTTTAACATCGATGGATATCGCTGTGATGTAGCCGGATTAGTTCCTGACACATTCTGGGTAAAGGCCCGTACTGAACTCGATAAAATAAAACCGGTGTTTATGCTGGCTGAAGACGAAAGCCCGCGGCATCATGCAGCTTTTGACATGACTTACAGTTGGGAGTTTCACCATATCATGAATAAAATTTTCAAAGGAGAAAACACCACCAATGACATTGAAAAATATTTGCTAAAAAACGACTCCCTCTATCCAACCGATGCTTATCGCATGAACTTCATCACCAATCATGACGAAAACTCATGGAATGGAACTGAATTTGAACGCCTCGGCGATGGTGTTGAAGCATTTTATGTGCTCACGGTATCAATACCGGGAATGCCACTGGTATACACCGGACAGGAATCAGCCATGAACAAAAGGCTTCTGTTTTTCGAAAAAGATGCTGTTGAATGGGGCAATTACCCAATGGCTGACTTTTACAAAAAAATACTGAATTTAAAGAAAACAAACCCTGCCTTGTTCAATGGAAACTATGGCGGCTCCTGGGAAAGAATAAATACAGGAGACAATGAAAAGGTTTTTGCACTTATCCGCAGCAAAGATGAACATAAAGTAATTTCGGTAGTAAACCTTGGCCCTGAGCCCGCAACCGTAAAATTAAACAATGATGCGATCAAAGGCAGCTATACTGAATTATTCTCAGGCGAAAATGCGGCACTTGAATCTGAAAATTCAATTGAACTGCCTGCCTGGGGCTACAAAGTGTATTTCAAGTAAAATAAAGTGATATAAAAGCCTGCTGAACAAATAAATACAGCAGGCTTTTGTTTGCCATCAAACAAAGAAAAATGAGAAAAACAACTCTTATTCTCTCGCTAATCCTATCAATTATGAACATGGCATATACCCAGAGTAGCGAGTCCAAAAGCCTGGGGAAAATCTTTTATCATCAGTTAGACGGGCAGGTGCTCAAGCTGAAAACAGATTATGGCCAGGCTGAAATTACGGTTTACAGTCCTGGAATCTTCCGTTTACGGATGGTTAAAGATCAATTTGCCGATGATTTTTCTTATGCAGTTATTGCTAAACCTGAGAAATGCGATGTACAGCTAAAAGAGGAAAGTGAAAAACTTATACTTTCGACCTCACAGCTAAAACTTGAAATTGATAAAAATCCAGCCCGTTTTACTTTCTTTACTTCCGACGGAAAATTGATCAATGCTGACGACAAATCATTCGGAACATCGTGGATAGGAACTGAAACCAACACATTTAAGCAGCTTCAAAAGGATGAACGCTTTATAGGCTTAGGCGAAAAAACCGGTAACCTTGATCGCAGGGGAAGTGCCTATGAAAACTGGAACACCGACAATCCGCGCTACGGCCCGAACGATGATCCTTTGTATGTAACCATTCCATTTTACATGGGTCTTCACAGCGGCCTCGTTTATGGCATTTTCATGGATAACTCACACCGCAGCAGATTTAACTTTGGTGCAAGCAATAATCGTTTCAGCTCTTTTGGAGCTGATGACGGTGAAATGGACTACTATTTCATGTACGAAACAAACGTAGCCGGTATCATCAAGGATTATACACAACTAACAGGCCGCATGACCATGCCTCCTATGTGGGCTTTAGGATATCAGCAATGCAGGTGGAGCTATTTCCCTGATTCAGAAGTTTTAAATATTGTCCAGAATTTTCGGGAGCGAAAAATTCCGCTTGATGTGATTTATCTCGACATTCATTACATGGATGCTTATAAGATTTTTACATGGCATCCGGTGCGGTTTAGCAATCCACAAAAACTGCTGAGCGATCTTAAATCAATGGGTGTTCACACAACGGTAATTGTTGATCCGGGTATCAAAGTTGAAAAAGGATATGAAGCCTATGAAGATGGCCTGAAAAAGGATATGTTTATCAAATACCCTGACGGAGATGTTTATACGGCACAGGTTTGGCCCGGATGGTGTCATTTCCCCGACTTTTCAAAACCTGCCGCACGTGAATGGTGGGGTAATAAGTTCAGCGGACTGGTAAATAACGGTGTTGAGGGATTCTGGAACGATATGAACGAAATTGCCTCATGGGGAGGTGGCTACACCCCGGGCATGGTGCAGTTTGAATGGGAAGGCAAAGGAACTACTTACAGACAGGCCAAAAATGTTTATGGCATGCTGATGGCCCGCAGCACATTTGAAGGCACCAGAAAACTCATGAACAACCAGCGCCCGCTAATTCTTACCAGGGCAGGCTATGCAGGATTACAACGCTACACTGCACTTTGGACAGGCGACAATCAGGCCACCGAAGAACATATGCTACTGGGCACCAGATTACTAAACAGTTTAGGATTAAGTGGTGTTTCTTTTACAGGAGTTGATGTGGGAGGCTTCAGCAAAGACCCCACACCTTCTCTCTTCGCCAGATGGATAGGCGTTGGTGCTTTTAGCCCGTTTTTCAGAAGCCACACTCACCATGACACGCGCTCGGCTGAACCATGGGCTTTTGGCGAAGTGGTTGAAAACATTTCGAGAAATTACATACAGCTGAGATACAGGCTCTTACCATACATCTATTCTGCTTTTCACGAATCAGTTGAAACGGGAATGCCTGTTGCCAGAAGCCTTGCCATTCATTACACTTTTGATGAAAAGATTTATAACTTCAACTATCAGAACCAGTATTTGTTTGGCCCTTCCATATTGGTAGCTCCAACCGAAAGTACACGCGACCTTGTAAAAGTGTACCTGCCTGAAGGAGAATGGTATAATCTGCATACAGGCATAAAACTTCAGGGGAATAATGAGATGACCACCGAATGCCCTACAGGAATTTTGCCATTGTTTATTAAAGCCGGCTCGGTTATTCCTATGCAGAAAGCCGTGCAGAGCACTTCAGAAGACCCTGGCGAAGTTCTTTTTCTGCATATTTTCAATGGAAGTAACGCATCTGAGTTTGTTTACTATGAAGATGACGGAAAATCATATGAATACGAAAATGGAAAATTCTGCAGCAGAAAAATTGTATTTGATCCTTCGAAACATCAGTTAAGCATCGATGCAAATACAGGGACGTATGCCAGCCGGTTTAAACAAATTCAGCTTGTTTTTCACGGATTTGACAACAATCAGTCGTTCAGAATGAACAAAACGACACTAAAAACAGAACAGGTAAAAGTTGATTTATTCAATGCATTAGAAGCTAATGACCCTCAGTATCTGGAAACAATACATCAAAAGCTTGATGCATTGAGCACCCGGGTAAACCTTTCAGATTCAAAAATGACAATTGAATGGTAAACCTTATAATCTTTTTCAAGTAAACAAAAAATGCCGGCACATACCGGCGTTTTTTGTTTATAAAGAATACATTAAATAACAATCAGGAAGCCAACATTGTCCGGCTGATTAAACATGCCCGTTCCGACTAAGGACAACGCTCCCCCATTTCACAATCATTTCCTGCAAATGCTTGATATTTATTGGCTTGGCCATATAGTCATCCATACCAGCCTCCATGCATTTTTCACGGTCGCCAACCATTGCATTGGCTGTAAGCGCTATAATATAAGGTTGTTTGGCAGCAGGAAAGCTCTCTTTTATTTTCAGTGTAGCCTCAATCCCACTCATTTCCGGCATTTGAATATCCATCAGAATAATATCGAAATGCTTTTCGTAAAGAATATCAACAGCTTCCCGCCCATTCACCACAGCATCAACTTTATAACCCATCAGGTTTAACAGTGAAATAGCAAGTTTTTGGTTCACGAGATTATCCTCGGCAATGAGAATGCTAAGTGGAAACTTTGTACTCAACGTAAAATCAATATCACCTGATTTTGATGATTGTGTTTGTTTTTTCGACGCTTCGGTCATGATATGAAGTACTTCCTGAAATAAATCTTTTTGTCTAACCGGTTTTGACAACTGACCGGCAAACAGTTTTCCACTTGAATAGTTTAAATCGCCAGAAGATGAAAGTAACAATAAAGGAACAGAGCCTTTCTGGCTAATCTCCTTAATTTTCCCGGCCAGTTCAATCCCGTCCATTTCGGGCATCTGTAAATCAAGCACAATCAGGTCAAAAACAGGTTCAGCATGAATAACTTTTAATGCTTCAGCCCCTGATTCAGCCAGTACGGAGCCCATGCCCCATGTATCAAACTGAAGTCTGAGTATCTGACGGTTTGTTTGGTTATCATCCACAATCAATACCTTACGGCCCCGCAGTTGAGGTAAAAACCCCTTTACATGCAATTTTGTTTGACCGACGTCTGAATTTTTTATTTTGACAGTAAAATGAAAGGCTGATCCATTTCCGGGCTCACTATCGGCCCAGATATCTCCGCCCATCAGACTCACCAATCGTTTTGAGATAGCCAATCCAAGACCTGTACCTCCATATTTTCTGGTTGTTGAACTATCAGCCTGAATAAACGGCTCGAACAAATTATTGATGGTTTCCTGTTTAATGCCAATTCCTGTATCTTTCACTGAAAACTTTAATTCAAGCAGGCCATTGCTCTCATGCAGCAATTGAACTGTAATTAAAATTTCACCTTTTTCAGTAAACTTAATGGCATTATTAATGAGATTGACAAGAATCTGCCGTAACCTGTTTGCATCGCCAAGAAAATTAGAAGGAACATCGGAATCAATCATATAAAGCAAATCCAGCCCTTTTTCAATTGCTTTGATGGCAAACAAATCCAAAGTATCTTCAATGCATGACCTGAGCTCAAAATGGGTTTCTTCCAGCTCCATTTTCCCTGATTCAATTTTTGAGAAATCAAGGATATCATTGATAATACTAATAAGACTTTCACCTGAAACCTGCACAGTTTCGGCATAATCGCGCTGAGCAGAAGTTAGCTGTGTGCTTAATAAGAGACTGGTCATTCCGATTACACCATTCATCGGGGTGCGAATTTCGTGGCTCATCATTGCCAGAAAATCAGATTTGATGCGATTGGCCGATTCGGCCTCAAGTTTTGCTGTTATAAGCTCATGATGTGCGCTTTTGTAAGCTGTTACATCTCTTATAACAGCCAGTGCAGCAAGCCCCCCCTGATAATTAATCCTTCTGATATTAAATTCACAAATTTTCTTTTCACCATTTTTGGTAACCAAATGAGCTTCAAAACTGTTCACCTCATTCGCTGAATTTCTGAAATTGAATCTCATTTCTTCAACCCTTTCCCTATCTGCTGAATCAAATAAGGAAAAATAATCAATGTTGTAAATTTCAGAAATGGTATACCCTAATAAAGGTTCAACTATATTGTTGACATACAGGATTTTATTTTTTCGGAAAATGCATAAAAAATCAAGCGTACTATCAACAATGGCCCGGTATTTTTCCTCATTTTCAATCAGATTGTGAATGGCTGTAATTCTGGCAGTTGCATCGTAAATACGCAGACAGACACCTGCTGCATTACCCGATTTATCAAAAACATTGTAGATAATGGCATCTGCATAAAAATGACTTTTATCTTTCCTTAAAAGCCTGAACTCACATCTGTCAGTAGCTGCATTTTCAATACAATGAAATGAGTTACCATCCTCACAAAAAATGTAATCTGAAAGCAGAGTACCTTCCAGCTCTTCACAGGTGAACCCTAGCAAATTTAAAGCCGGGCCCTTCACTGACCGTATAAACCCATCAGGTTTCAGACAAATGAGTAAACTATTGCCGTTGGCTGAACGCGGAGCAATTGTGTACTCTTCAGCAACCACTGGTCGCACCATATTAATCCTCTCTTCTTTATCCTAAAATCTGTAATAAATACTATCTGTATAATTGTCGGTAAATCACCCACAGAAAGTCCCTTCTGTTTATCCCGTTAAACAAAAATAGGGATTTCAACCATCAAATTTACAGCCATTTCCACATCCCATTGCAAATCTAAGACTTATAAAACACAGCACGCGCAAAATGTCCATATTCAGGACAAAATAGCACCAATACGGGACATAAAAATACCCGTTCGCGGGTTCCATAAGCATCGTTCATAAGAACCTAAACTCAGAAATTAGACAACAATACCCCGGTCATCCCTTAGTCATTGATTGTTATTGTTTACTTTCGCAAAAAAAATCAATCATTCATCAACATGAAAAAATTAAAACTAATTGGAATGTGCCTGATAACCAGCGCCCTTGCAACATCAAATCTTTTTGCACAGGAGCGATTTACAGCAGAAACGATGTGGAAACTCGGGCGGGTCAGCGATGTGCAGCTATCACCCGATGGAAATTCATTTATTTACGGTGTTACACATTACAATCTGGCAACCAATAAAGGCAACCGGAATATCTATAAACTTGATCGCAATGCTGAATCACCCCGGCAGTTAACAGATTTTGAAGGAAGTGAAATCAATGCCATTTGGCGGCCCGACGGCCAAAAAATCGGATTTCTTTCGGCTGAATCAGGTTCAATGCAGTTATGGGAAATGGGGAAAAACGGGGAGGATAAAATTCAAATCAGCCATATTGACGGAGGAATCAATGGATTTGCCTATTCGCCAGATATGTCGAAGATTGTTTATATTAAAGACGTGAAGTTAGAGAAAGATGCGCATGACTTATACCCCGATCTTCCGCTTTCAAATGCACTGATTTATGACGATTTAATGTATCGTCATTGGGACAACTGGCATGATTATGCTTACAGTCATATTTTTATTGCGCCTTACACTGACGGCAAAATAGGCGAAGGCAAAGATATTATGCCAGGCGAAGCCTGGGATAGTCCCTTAATGCCCAATGGTGGCATGGAACAAATCACCTTTTCACCTGATGGAAAGCTACTGGCCTACACTTCAAAAAAACTTACAGGAAAAGATTATGCAGTAAGTACCAATAGTGATATTTATCTTTATCACCTTGAGAATGGATTAACTGAAAATCTCAGCGTATCAAACCCCGGATATGATCAAGACCCTGTGTTTTCGCCTGATGGAGGAAAAATTGTTTGGAGAAGCATGAAAACGCCAGGTTTTGAGTCAGATAAAGACAGAATTATCCTTTGCGATTTGAAAGCAAAAACCCGGATAATGAAAGACTTGTCAGAAAATTTTGACCAAAGTTCATCCAACTTTAACTGGAGTGCTGATGGCAAACAACTTTATTTTATCAGTGGCACCCAGGCAACTTTTCAGGTTTACCGTATGGATATAGAGACGCGAAAAATTACGCAGCTCACCCGGGGCGACCATGACATACAGGCTTATGCTTTAGATGGCAAAGATTTGATTATCACTAAAATGCGCATGGATTTACCCTCTGAAGTTTTCAGATACAAATCAGATGGTACTGAAGAGCAATTAACATTTACCAATCGCGACATTTTAAAGAACGTTGAATTTGGAAAAACAACCAAACGATGGGTAACAACGACCGATGGTAAAAAAATGCTTGTATGGGTTATTCTCCCTCCTCAGTTTGATCCCAACAAACAATATCCGGCATTGCTTTACTGCCAGGGCGGACCTCAAAGTGCCGTCAGCCAGTTTTTTTCATATCGCTGGAACTTCCAGATGATGGCTGCGCATGATTATATTGTTGTTGCCCCCAACCGACGCGGACTTCCTACATTCGGACAGGAATGGAATGACCAGATCAGCGGCGATTATGGCGGACAAAACATGCAGGATTACCTGGTTGCTATTGATTCTGTTTCGGCAGAACCATATGTGGATGCCAACCGTTTGGGCGCTGTTGGAGCCAGCTACGGAGGGTACTCGGTTTACTGGCTTGCCGGCAACCACCATAAACGTTTCAAAACTTTTATTGCTCATTGCGGAATTTTTAACTTTGAAAGCATGTACCTTGAAACCGAAGAAGTGTTTTTTGTTAATCATGACTATGAAGGTGCATTCTGGCAAAACCCGCGTCCGAAAAGCTACGATTTCTCGCCCCATAATTTTTTACGCAATTGGGACACCCCAATGCTGGTAATTCATGGCGGTTATGATTTCCGTATTCCATACACCCAGGGGATGCAGGCTTTTAATGCCAACAAGCTGATGGGCATTCCCAGTCGCTTTCTGTTCTTTCCTGAAGAATCACACTTTGTATTGAAACCCCAAAATTCAGTACTCTGGCAAAGAGAATTTTTCAGATGGCTGGATATTTATCTAAAATAAAAACAGACCAAACAAAATAACAATTATTGTTAACTCTACTGCAACCCCATTGGTTTTACTTCCAATGGGGTTATTTATTCATCAAAAAAAGGCTACTTAGCGACTTTCCGGTTCTTATTTATTGCATTTTTTTAGACAGGATTTACAGGATTTACAGGATTTTCTGTTTTTGGATTGCTGGTTTGTGGTTATCGATTGCTGACCTCCGACTTCCGACTTCACTTCACCACCTTCGCGCTCCCCACCGTCTTATCTTTATAAACCAGCCTGAGCAGATACATCCCTGGAGCCCAGTTTGACGCATCGAATTCAGCGAGCTGCTGCCCTTGTGTAAGTTTTTGTTCTGTGACAAACCGTCCACTCAAATCAAAAACCTGTAACATACTTTGTTGCTGGTAGTTGCTTTGGTACAAAGCTGTGCTCAAACCTTTGTTGCTGTTGCGCAGGGCAATAAACTCCGGCAATCTTATATAAAACCGGTCTTTTACCGGGTTGGGATACACCTCCATCACCGCCACATCGGGCAGGGTGGCCAGATGCTCAGCGCTTACCACTATATCGCATTCTTCCATGCCAATGGTATCGTGCGGTGCCACGCCACCCGGGCAGGCATAATCGTACACATGTGGGGTGGGGTCATACACATCATCTTCAAGGGTGGAGGTAAGCTTGAAAAGCATCGTGTTGAGCATGGGGCCGTAAGGGTTTTCCTCGGCGCTGCCGGTGGCCAGTATTTTGTTATCGTGGGTGGTTGTTGCCCTATAAGCGGGCCCGGTATAGTCATTCAGAAACCTTCGTCGGTGAAGTATATTGCCCAGTGTATCTATAAGCAATACATCGGCACGGGATTGAAACCAGTTATTATCCTGGCCTTCAGTTGAGCCTGTAATAACAATAGTACTGTCAGGCATCCAGTCAAGAAAACCGTTAGAACTTACTGTGTCATTCAGAATATAGTACTCCAATTGTGAGCCATCTACTTTTTGTTTTCTGAGCGATTTTTTGATAAAGTTTAATGGGTAGGTATTGGTGGTTTTAGTAAACCCCGCTGAATACAAATTTCCCTTTTTGTCCTTTATGGTCTGATAATCCCCTCCTCTCAACGAATCATCCTCGTAATGATTTGCTTGCCAGTTAATAACTTCGCCGTCAGGAGCAATATGAAGTTTTATTGGCTTTAAACTCAAGGTAGCAGATTGTCCATCATCATAATAACCATAGCCGGTTATTATGGTAGAGCCATCATCCAGGGCAAGGATATCGAAAGGCATATTATCAATTATTGTATCTGAATCATAAGTAAAAAGCCATTGAATCTGGCCATTAAGATTCATTTTTACAACACCGATAGCATTGGTGGGTACATTCCAGTTAAAGTACAGGCCAATATATCCGTCATTCGTCTGTACTACATCGGTTCCGGAATTTTCTATATCAATAAGATCAATAATTTTACACCAATCTGTTTCTCCACATGCATTTATTTTTAAAAAAACAGGATCTACATCGATTTCTGTTGCATTTTGCTGCGCATACTGTGAAGACATTGCCATAATAACCCCTGAATCGCTTGTTAAAGACATATTATCAAACAGTGATAAATATTCAGAAGATTTTCCAATTATACGATCCCAAATAATACCCCCGTTAATATCTGTTTTAATCAGCCAGCCTGAAGTCCTTAAGCCATATTGGCCAAGGTTTTCTGAGAGTAGAATTATTCCATTATCATAGGTCTCATGCGCCACTTTACCCGAAGAATGTATGCCTGGATGAATGTAAATTTTTGGCCAGGTTTGAGCGGAAACAGTATAAACACTACTGAGAATAATAATAAAGAAGAGAATTTGTTTTTTCATTTTATTGGTATTTTCAATTTCAATATACGCTTAAAATAGCGCTTTCCGCAAGTGATGTTGATTCAGCTACGATTCACGGTGTCACATCCATTGCCGGAAAAAATAAAGGTAAATATGGAACTAATTTCCGGAAAGGATGTGCAAATAAATGAAGGGCTGAATTATAGTTTGTTTCACACAAATAAACACAAACAAAGGATTCTCTCTTTACATGAATGGTTAATTGAGATGGCATCATATATCGGGTATTTAAAATATATCACTACTGAACTACAAAAATAAATAAGTAAGGGGTACGCCCGTTAAGGTTCACCCGATATTGAATTTAGAGTTTGCGCAACCAAACGACAACATGAACAAAAGTACTGAAAAAATTTATCGGACAGCCGGTTTTCAAACAAGTAATAGGGTTTTTAAATGCAATCAGCATCAAGCGTCTAACAGATAAACAATATTCATTTTGCAACTACAATCCTCATCAACCAAAAAAAGAAACGATTGGTAAAACATACAATTATTTTTTGTAACTTTATGTTTTGCATAGTTTTACATCAGATTTTTATAAAACATAGTGAAATGAAAAATCTTCTTTTTATTGCTTTCATGCTGTTAATGGCATGGGCATGCAGCCCACAAAAAGACATATCCAAAGCGTCTGCCGACATCAAACAAGTTGTCATTGACTCAACTGAATACGAAATTACTATTTTTGATACAGATTTTGACAGATGGTATCTTCTTCACTTTTCACCGGCACTTGACAGAAGTAATGACTACTACCGTTTGATGAACGACAGGGGCGTTACCAACTGGAATCAGTATTTTACCCGCAACCGGTACAATCAGGTTGTAAACTCTTATATAAATTTCAATCCAACCATAGACTATGGGATGGAAGTGAACCGTAAACTATACTGGTACTTCAGGTTTATTGAAGAAACCTGCAAAATAAAGCTGTTCAGGTAAGGATAAGACTCTTTAAAAAAATGAAAACCCTATCTGCAAATATTTTTCTTATTCCAGCCGCAAAATCAATTTTTTCTTAAAACAGCAAAAAGTTGAATTAAAGCTCAACTATTCAGCAATATCGTAACAAGGTTCATCACCTCTTCTACATCAGGCTTACACCAATTTAAATCGTTTTCTTTCCTGAACCACGTAATTTGCCGCCGGGCATAGCGTCTGGTATTGGTTTTAATTTTTTCAACAGCATCATCCTGGCTGCAATTTCCATCGAAATAGTCAAACAACTCCTTATAACCAACGGTGTTCAACGCATTTAAGTGCCGATAAGGATAAAATTCGCGGGCTTCCTGTTCAAGCCCGGCAGCCATCATTTGGTCAACACGCGCATTTATTCTTTGATGCAATTCTGCTCTGGGCAAATCCAGCCCGATTTTAATGATTCTGAAATTGCGTTTTGCCGGATTTTTTTTTCTGAATGAGGAGTAAGGCAATCCCGTAGACATGCATACTTCCAATGCCCTGATAATCCGGGCGGGGTTGGCAACATCAACCATCTGAAAATAAACCGGATCGAGTTTTTGTAACAATAATCTAAGCGTTGGAAGCCCTTCTGTTTTCAATATGGTTTGCAGGTGAAGCCTGATCTCTGGTTCAGCATCAGGCAACATATCAATGCCATCGCACACAGCCCTGATATACAAGCCTGAGCCACCTGTCAGCACAACCAGTTTGTGTTTTTGAAAAAGCCGGTTAAGTAATTCAAGCACCTCAGTTTCATACTGTGAAACATTGTATGAATCAGAAAGACTGAGATTTCCGACAAAATGATGAGGCACCAATGCAAGCTGCGTGGTATCAGGAGCAGCCGTTCCAATTTTAAGCTCACGGTAGAACTGGCGCGAATCTGCTGATATAATTTCGGATTCAAAACGTTGCGCTACGTCAATAGCCACGCTGGTTTTACCAACAGCAGTAGGACCAGCAATTACCAACAAAGTATTTTCAGAAACCAAAGAATGCGGGCTTACCATTCACTTGTTTGCTCAAGAGATGGATCAATGGGCAAGTCGTCCTCATCATCATTATTGAGAATATCATCAAATTCACTTACGAGGGCAATTTCATCTTCATCAAGGTCAGAATTTTCAAATGAAGGCAGGGAGGGCTTGGCTGTAATGAGCTTACCTTCACTTTTCACACAGGCAGGATACTGGCTTTTATCTCCGGCTTCCAGTATTTTGGTAAGTTCAACAAAAAACACTTTAGGATTCAGAAAATCATATTCATATAGCAAACGCTGATGGGGATCGTCAATCACTTCGCGAATACGCACCTTGTCCATTTCAACTACCTGCATCCGCGTTGGTTTAGGGCCACGGCGGTCGTCATCATCTTCCTCTTCCTCCGGGTTGCCTCCATTCATGTTAATCAGCGTAATTTCTTTCTTTTTACGCCAGTTACGATCACATACAAAAAAGGAAGCCAGTTCATTACCAGGCAACTCAACAGATTTTTTTATCAGATCGTGAAAGTCGGCAAATGTCTGCGACGAAAGCAATTCGAAGTCGCGCAGGAAGTCTTCCTGTTCGTCAAATAACAACCTGAAACGATATGCGTGCATTTTGTGAGTTTTTAATATTAAAAAGTAAAATTAAGTCATTCATTAAAAAAAAACAAATTTTAGAGCCCTTCATTTACAGGCACTAAGCCTTGTTTTTTACCTTCTTCAATCATAAAAGCATACGCTTTTTCGAAATCATTATCCAGTCGGCCATCCAATATAGCTTCGCGAATGGCCAGTTTGATTAATCCAACCTGCCGGCCGGGTGCTACACCAAAAGCTTCCATTATCAATTCACCGCTGATTGGAGGCTGCCAGTTGCGTAGACGGTCTTTTTCCTCAATCTCTTTCAGTTTTTGACGAACAAGACTGAAGTTGGCCATATACCTGTTAACTTTTTCCTTGTTTTTCGACGTAATATCTGCTTCACAAAGGGTCATCAGGTCATCAATATCATCACCGGCATCAAACAGGAGCCGTCTTATTGCCGAATCGGTCACTTCCTCTTCAGAAAGCACAATGGGCCTTAAATGAAGCAACACCAGTTTTTGCACATACTTCATTTTTTCATTCATTGGCAATCGCAACTGCCTGAATATCTGGGCAACGATACGGGCACCTTTGGCATCATGACCATGAAATGTCCAACCCAGTTCAGGGTGAAAACGTTTGGTGGCAGGCTTGCCTATATCGTGCAAAAGGGCAGCCCAGCGCAGCCATAAATTATCGGTATGAGGCACAATCCTGTCAAGCACTTCCAAAGTATGATAAAAGTTATCTTTATGTCCGCGGCCTTCCTTTGTTTCAGTTCCCTTCAGTGCCACAAACTGGGGCATGATCAGCTGAAGCAAGCCCGTTTGGTCAAGTAACCTGAACCCAACTGAGGGTTTGGGTGATAAAATTATTTTATTCAGCTCTTCGCTGATGCGTTCACCCGATATAATAGAAATTCGGTTGCGGTTGCGCTTGATGGCCGAAAGTGTTGAAGGATGAATGGTAAATCCGAGCTGACTGGCAAATCTGATACCACGCAGCATACGCAGAGGGTCGTCTGAAAACGTAATATCAGGATCCATTGGCGTCCTGATAATTTTGTTATCCATATCCTGCAGCCCTCCGAATGGGTCAATTAATGAGCCATAATCAGCTTTATTCAGGCTGATTGCCAGTGCATTGATGGTAAAATCCCTTCGTTTTTGATCATCTTCAAGGCTTCCCTGCTCAATGTCAGGCTTGCGCGATTCAGGATGGTAAGATTCGCGCCGGGCACCCACAAATTCAATCTGCAATTCCCCGTCATGAATCATTGCAGTTCCAAAGTTTCGGAAAACACTGATTTTCTGGTGACCCTGCATCCGGCTTTCAACTTCAGTTGCTAGTTTTACACCATCACCAACCACCACAAAATCAATATCTTTCGACCCTCTTTTCAGAAAAATATCACGAACAAAGCCGCCGATAACATACACATCGAGACCCAGTTCAGCTGCCGCTGAAGCAACTGTCTTAAAAATCCGGTGGGTTAAATGCTTCTGGAGATCCATCTTTGAATATTTTTCTGAGTGAGCAAAAATAAGAAACTAATCTGAGACCCGCATCAACCGGCAACTGTTGCAAGCCTTGCTTGCTTGCTTTGCAAGCCCGGAACCAGGCAGCAGCGATAAAAAATTATTTTCATAAATGTTTGGGCTTTAAAGTTTTGTTCCCTATTTTTGATAAGAAGCTGACAATAATAATGAACGACAAAAAAAATCGAAGATGGCAAAAAGAACGATTGTAACATTACCCGGCGATGGTATAGGAAAAGTGGTACTGGATGAAACACTTCGCGTATTGAAAGCTGCAGGCTTTGAAGCCGAATATGTTCACGGAGACATAGGATGGGAATTCTGGTGCAGAGAAGGTAATCCGTTACCCGACAGAACCATTGAGCTTCTGAAACAGCATAAAATTGCTCTTTTCGGTGCCATCACTTCAAAACCCAAAGACAAAGCAGCGGCTGAACTGGAAGCTAAACTTCAGGGGAAAGGCTTTAACTATTACAGCCCGATAGTGAGTATGCGCCAGATGTTTGACCTCGATATTTGCATGCGTCCTTGTCAGACTTTGCCCGGAAATCCCCTGAATTTTATCAGGCGCGGGAAGGAAGGTATCATGGAAGAACCGGCCGTTGATGTTATGATTTTCAGGCAAAATACCGAAGGTTTGTATGGCGGGGTTGAATGGACAAATCCCGATGACAAGGTTTATGAAGCCCTGATGACACATCCTAAGTTTAAAGCAAACTTTGCATGGTGCCCCCGCCCTGAATTAGCCGTATCTACAAGAATTTTTACCCGAAAGTACACTACCCGTATTGTCAAAGCAGCATTTGAATATGCTCAAAAAAGAGGTTTCAGCAAAATTACCGTTTGTGAAAAGCCCAATGTCATACGTGAAACATCAGGCATGATGCTTAAAATAGCGCAGGAGATGAGTAAAAATGAGTTTCCTGATATCAGAGTTGAAGATGTAAACATTGATGCCATGATGATGTGGCTTACCAAAAACCCTGAAAACTACAATGTTATTGTTGCCGGCAATATGTTTGGCGACATTGTTTCAGATGCCTTTGCCGGCTTAATCGGGGGGCTTGGATTTGCCACAAGTGCTCAATATAATCCGGAACGGGGAATCGCTGTATTCGAGCCAACCCATGGGTCGGCGCCCAAATATGCCGGTTACGAAACCAGCATAGTGAATCCCATAGCAATGATATTATCGGCAGTTATGATGCTTGAACATCTTGATGAGTGGGAAATGGCCAACCGCATTCGCAAAGCAGTTAGTGACGTCGTTTCGGAAGGCAAAGTGCGTGCCTACGATATGCTCAAACTCAAAGGAACCCCTGAAGTCATTCATCAAGGTGCTGCTTCTACCCATCAGATGGCCGATGCCATTATAGCCAAACTTAAATAGCATTCAGAAATTCGCCTGTCCGCCACATTTTATTCATTTAAAAAATACCAGGCCAAAGAGAACCTGTTCACTTCCAAAGAAAAAGAGCTATGACCATTGAAATTAAACCTGAATACATGGAACAGGCCCGGCATTTATGGCCTGAAATTGATTGGATTTCTGATAAGAGCCTGCGCGAATCCACATCCCGCACCTGGGCTCTGGCCTTACAAAAAAGTGTGCTCACACCTGAAGATTTGCATAAAATACCATTTACCCTGCTGGCTGGCCCCGATCTGAAAGTTTCATTTATGGATCATAAAAGAGCGGTTGTACATATTGCCAGAGATTGTGGAAATCAGATGAATTTGTTTTTTAAAACAGATTTACCTGTTCAAATGGATATTTTAATTGCCGGCGCCATTCTGGCCGATGTTGGCAAACTTCTTGAGTACGAAATAAAAGACGGCAAATCTGTTCAGGGAAACTACGGGAAGTTTATTCGCCACCCCTTTAGCGGCGTGTCATTGGCTGAGATGTGCGGCGTGCCGGCCGAAGTGTGCCACATTATTGCCACCCATGCAGGCGAAGGTAACATGGTAAAAAGAACCACTGAAGCATACATTGTGCACCATGCAGATTTTATGACATTTGAACCATTTCGTGAAAGACTGAAAATCTGACATCCAATTAAAAGGACCCGACCATGACCATTATTGAGAAAATTCTTGCCAGCCACTCTAATCAGCCAGCTGTAAAACCAGGCGATATTATTGATGTTTTTATCGACGCCCGCGCTGCCCGTGACTTTGGAGGTGCCAATGTGGTTAAAAACCTGCTTGACAATGGCCTTTCTATTGCCGACGCCAACCGTACTATATTTACTTTCGATTGCAATCCGGGAGGCTCAGACCAGAAATATGCTGCCAATCAGCAGTATTGTCGGTTATTTGCGCGCCAAAACAATATGAAGGTTTATGATGTAGATGCCGGAATCGGCACACATCTGGCTATTGATAAAGGCCTGGCTTTTCCGGGCTCCACCTTTGTTTCTACCGATTCACATGCCAACATAATGGGCGCAATCGGTGCCTTTGGGCAAGGCATGGGCGATCAGGATATTGCAGCCGCCTGGGCTAAAGGCGCTGTATGGTTCAAAGTTCCGGCATCTGTAAAAATAATTTTAACAGGAACACGTCCTCAAAATGTAACAGCCAAGGATATCGTGCTTAATCTTCTTCATGTTTTTGGTGCCAATAAGTTATTGGGCTATAGTGTTGAGATATATGGCGATGCCGTTGACAAGCTCACCCTGGATGAACGGATCACCATTTCTTCTATGGCAACTGAAATGGGGGCTATCATCATTTTGTTTACACCCAACGAAGCTGTACTTCAGGAGCTTGAAAAGCTTTCAGGGAAACGTTTTGAAGCGGTTGTGGCTGATAATCATGCCTCGTATGCACAAGAATTCTCCATTGAGATCAGCACTTTTGTTCCAATGGTTGCCAATCCGGGACATCCGCACGACAATGCCTCTGTTGATTCTGTTAAGAATATTAAAATTGACTCAGCATTTATAGGAAGTTGTACCAACGGGCGCATTGAAGATTTACGAGTTGCTGCTGCAATTCTTAAACACCGAAAAATTGCACCCGGAGTCGTTTTAAAGATTGTACCTTCAACTGATGCTATCTGGCAACAGGCCCTTGACGAGGGTTTGATTAAGACTTTTAAGGAAGCCGGTGCATTGGTTTCTAACGCCGGTTGTGCTGGCTGCGCGGCAGGTCAGGTTGGCCAGAATGGACCTGATGAAGTGACCATAAGCACCGGAAACCGCAATTTCTCAGGTAAACAGGGAAAAGGATTTGTTTATCTGGCTTCTCCTTCTGTGGTAGCAGCTTCAGCAGTGGCAGGGTTTATTACAACGCCCGACGAAATTCCTGAACATCCGGCAACATTTAGCCCAAAAGAACACATGGCTGTAACTGAAAAAAAAGCAAAGCCTGCCCCACGTGAAGCTAAAACAGCTGTCGAAGGCCGGGTGTGGGTTATTTCAAAGGACGACATTGATACAGACATGATTTTTCATAACCGATATCTTACCATTACTGATATCAATGAAATGGGACAGTACACGTTTGATAACCTGAAAGGCTATGAAGATTTCGCCAAAAAAGCGCGGCCCGGAGACATTATCGTTACCGGTAAAAATTTCGGTGCAGGCAGTTCGCGGCAACAGGCTGTTGATTGCTTCAAAGCCTTAGGCATTCAATGTATCATTGCTGAATCATATGGCGCCATTTACGAGCGAAATGCTATAAATGCGGCATTGCCCATCCTCACCAGTAACCAGCACATGATGGCCGAAGTTGAACTTAAAACAGGGGATTTAATCAGTGTTGACTTTTTAACCGGCGAACTTACAAACCTCAATACAGGAAAATCGACCTTTATTCACAGGTTTTATGATGCTCAGTTACAGATTTTTCTGAATGGAGGACTGCTTTAGCATTGCAATTCTTTCTCATTTATGCCTGTGAGCTGATGACAACCATCAGCTCATTTTTTAATAAAGTTTTTGTCTCAGGCCGAAACAACAATTTTAATAAATTGCACCTTCGAAAAACTGAGTAACAGCAGACAACGCATGAAGTATACGCATCTCTTCTTTGACATGGATGGCACGCTCATTGACTCGCGTCCCGGAATTTTCAATTCACTCATCTATGCACTTGATATGCTGGGTGTTACTAAAAATGAGCGACCAGCCGACCTCAATCCTTTTCTTGGCCCTCCACTGCGCGATTCCTTCAAAACAATGTTTGGCTTTGATGAAAAGAAAGCCGAACAGGCAACCGCAGTTTACAGGGAATATTACAGTAAAAGAGGGATCAATGAGTATAAAATTTATCATGAAATTCCTCAAACCCTCGCAAAACTCAAGTCAGCAGGATATCATTTGAGTGTGGTCACTTCAAAAGCAGAAGTCTATGCCAGAGAAATCATCATTCATGCAGGTCTTTCCGGTTTTTTCAGCGCCGTATCGGGATGTGAACTCAACGGGGCAAGAAGCGAAAAACATGAGCTCATCACCTATACACTCGCACAAACCGGTCTTGAACCTTCCGGCAGGGTACTGATGATTGGCGATCGCTATCACGACATAAAAGGAGCGCGTCTGGCAGGTGTTTCTTCCGCAGCAATTCTTTACGGTTATGGCAGTTACCCTGAACTGGCTGCCGAACATCCTTCCCTTTTCATTCAATCACCCGGGGAAATGTTTGAAAAAATTCACCATAAGTAAAGGGAAATCCTGCATAAAGTGCTATACGAACAAACAAGGAGAAACAAATCCATTTCTCCCTTAACAGAAAAATTATTTTCAATTGTTTCTTTACCAGGATAGGGGTAAAACAGTCATTAATTGTCTTATAATCAAAGACCTTGTTATTTTATTTGCCGGTTGCATTTGATTCCGGCAAATTATTAACCGGATAACCCCTCCTCAATCCCTGATTAAAAAAAGGCTGTTTCTTTTCAGAGCAGTCTTTTTTATTTTATTCACCATAATGATTCGCCACTTTTTCAAAAAAAAAGGAAATCAAAAGAGCCGCTTTAGCACCGTGATTCCCTTTGAGCAATACGTTTCATTTAAAGGCTTACATCTTTTCAGGCACCTCTATCCCCAGTAGATCGAGTCCGGTTTGAATAACCTGCGCAGTAAGTTTTGACAATGACAATCTCAAAGCCCTGCTGGCAGCATCAGGCTCTTTAAGAATGGTTAATTCATGATAAAACTGATTGTACTCGCGGGCAAGTTCAAACAAATAATTGGCTATGACCGACGGGCTGTATTCTTCAGCTGCCTGGATAACTGTTTGAGGGAACTGATACAGGAGTATAAGCAAAGCCGCCTCTTTTGATTGTAGCGTAACACCTGTAAAAGGTTCATTGGCAGCTTCTGCAATAGCAGCTTTTCTCAGCACTGACTTAATCCGGGCATAGGTATACTGAATAAAAGGGCCGGTATTACCATTAAAATCAATACTTTCGCGTGGATTAAACAGCATATTTTTTTTAGGATCCACCTTCAGCATATAATACTTTAGAGCGCCCAGGCCAACCATGCGATACAAGGCTTCGGCTTCCTTGCTGTTAAAATCTTCAATCTTGCCCAACTCTTCCGTCATTGCCCGTGCTGTTGCAACCATTTCATCAATCAGGTCATCAGCATCCACTACAGTTCCTTCGCGCGATTTCATTTTACCTTCCGGCAATTCAACCATGCCATATGAAAGATGAAAAATACTATCGGCCCATGGGCGTCCCAGCTTTTTCAGGATAAGTTTAAGCACATCAAAATGATAGTTTTGCTCGTTTCCAACAACATAAACCAGGCTTTGAGGGTTAAAATCGTCGGCTCGTAACTGAGCGGTTCCCAGGTCCTGCGTCATATACACCGAAGTGCCGTCAGCGCGTAAGAGCAGCTTTTCATCCAAACCATCATCGGAGAGATCAATCCACACCGAACCATCATCTTTGCGAAATAAAATGCCTTTTTCCAGGCCTTCCTGCACAGTTTTCTTTCCCAGCAGGTAGGTTTGCGATTCATAGTAAATCTTGTCAAAATCAACACCCAACCGCTTGTAAGTAATGTCAAATCCCTTATAAACCCATCCATTCATCATTTCCCACAGCCTGATGGTTTCTTCGTCACGGGCTTCCCACTTAACAAGCATTTCGCGGGCCTGCTGCATAAAAACAGAAGACTGGGCAGCCTGTTCCTCCGATAAGCCTGAAGCCATTAATTCGGCTATCTCAGCCTTATATTTTTTATCGAAAAGCACATAATAGTCGCCCACAAGTTTATCACCTTTCTTACCTGATGATTCAGGCGTTTCGCCATTGCCAAACAGCTTCCAGGCCAGCATTGACTTGCAGATATGAATTCCCCGGTCGTTGACCAGATTAACCTTTAATACATTTTTACCGCTGGCTTTCAACAGTTTAGAAACTGAATATCCGAGCAGATTATTGCGAATATGACCCAGATGGAGGGGTTTATTGGTATTCGGTGATGAATATTCAACCACAACAGGTTTAGCGTCATCAGCAGCACACAACCCGAAGCTGGAATTGTTTTCCTGCAAAGAAATAAACTGCAACCAGTAATCCTGTTTAATTCTGACATTCAGGTAACCTTTCACCACGCCAAAGCTTTCGGCTTCCGGCATACTATCAAGAATTACTTTACCCAGCATGTTGGCTGTATCTTCAGGCGATTTGCGCGATATTTTAAGCAAAGGGAATACCACAAGGGAGAAATCGCCTTGCTCGCGAAAGGCAGGAATGGTACGCTGAACAGCAAGTAAAGCAGGATCGACAGAAGTTTGAAAAAGCAATTGAACAGCCTCGGCCGCCTTTTCAGTCAGGATTTTTTCTATAGTCATACAGTCAGAATATTTGGGCTGCAAAATTACATGAAAATTCAACAAAACGCCACCTCTTTACACCTTACTGACTATCAATTATATACACAATGCCGTAATTGGTTATTTATAATATTTATGAATTAGCCACAGATAAAAAATATATTCAGTCTAAACGTTGCTATGAAACTTAAACAATTATATTTGCAACGGTTTTTTTGCGGCAGGTTGCCGGAAAAGGTTCTTAAAGCAGGCTAAAAAGTCTGCCCGGGCCCGTGAAAGAGCTGAAATACGCTAAGCAAGCACTTATTTCACTCAATTATCAATACAAAAACCAATACCAATGAAAAAAAATGTAATTATCATCGGAGCCGCCGGAAGGGACTTCCACAATTTTAACACCTATTATCGCGGTAATGCAAACTACAATGTTGTTGCTTTCACTGCTGCACAGATTCCTGATATTGATGGTCGCAAATACCCGAAAGAATTAGCCGGAGAGGATCTTTATCCTGCCGGAATTCCTATTTATGCTGAACAGGATTTACCCAAACTGATTAAGGAATTAAAAGCTGATGATTGTGTTTTCTCATACAGCGATGTACCTTATCCCAGGGTAATGAATATGAGTGCCATCGTTAACTCGGCAGGAGCCAACTTTATTTTACTCGGCCCCAGAGATACCATGGTAACCAGTACCAAACCTGTAATCGCCGTTGGTGCAACCCGCACCGGTTGTGGCAAGAGCCAGACCAGCCGCCGCATTATTGAAATTCTGATGGAAAAAGGCCTGAAAGTAGTGGCTATTCGTCATCCAATGCCATATGGCGACCTGAATGCACAGAAAGTTCAGCGTTTTGCTACTGTTGAAGATTTGAAGAAGCACAAATGCACCATCGAAGAGATGGAAGAATACGAACCACATGTAGTTCGCGGAAACGTGATTTATGCTGGTGTTGATTACGAAGCCATTGTTCGCGCTGCAGAAGTTGATCCTGATGGTTGCGATGTTATATTGTGGGATGGTGGAAACAATGACTTCCCCTTCTACAAACCCGACCTGATGATTGGTGTTGCTGACCCCCTCCGCCCGGGTGCTGAAGTAAGCTATTATCCCGGTGAAGTGGTTGCCCGTATGTCAGATGTTATTGTTATCAATAAAATTGACTCAGCAAGCCTTGAAAACATCAATGCCGTGCGCGCCAACCTGGCAAAAATCAATCCTACTGCTGTGGTTGTTGACGGTGCTTCACCACTGACTGTTGACAAACCTGAACTTATCCGCGGCAAACGCGTATTGGTTGTTGAAGATGGACCAACCCTTACCCACGGTGAAATGAAAATCGGAGCCGGTGTTGTTGCCGCTCTTAAATTTGGTGCTGGCGAGTTGGTTGATCCACGTCCATACACCGTTGGTAAACTCAGCGAAACTTTCCGCATTTATCCTAACATCGGTACTTTGTTACCAGCTATGGGTTATGGCGAAGAGCAGGTTCGCGATCTTGAGAAAACCATTGAGAACACACCATGCGACGCAGTAGTAATTGCAACTCCTATTGATCTGAGCAGAATAGTTAAAATTAATAAACCCACCGTTAAAGTTGGTTACGACCTTCAGGAAATCGGCACTCCCAACCTTTCCGGCATTATTGATGAGTTTGTTAAAAAACACAATCTGGTTAAATAATTTGAAGCCCCGTTTATCGGGGCTTTTTTTTGGCTTTTTCAATCAAAGACATTTTGAAAACTGAAGTTCATTATTTTTGTTAAACCAAATTTTTACTAACCCACAAATTAACCATGAAAAACCGGAGCTTAGTATCCATTAACGATTACACAAAGGCTGAGTACCTGAAGATACTCGATTTGGCCGAAGAATTTGAAAAACAACCCACCCAACGGATTCTTGAAGATTTCGTGGTAGCGACTCTCTTTTTTGAACCTTCAACGCGTACGAGGCTTAGTTTTGAAAGTGCAGCCTCTCGTTTAGGAGCCAAGGTAATTGGCTTTTCTGATGCGACCAACTCCAGTGTTTCAAAAGGAGAATCGTTAAAAGATACTATTCTTACGGTAAGCAACTACAGCGACATTATTGTCATGCGCCACCCGCGCGAAGGAAGCGCCAGGTTTGCCAGTGAAGTCGCTACCGTTCCCATTATCAATGCCGGTGACGGAGGAAACCAACACCCTACGCAATGCTTGCTCGACCTCTATTCCATCCGCAAAACGCAGGGCAAGCTCGACGGGCTGAACATAGCATTTGTGGGAGATCTTAAATACGGGCGCACCGTTCATTCCGATGTGATGGCTCTTTGCAACTTCGACACCACCTTCCATCTGGTATCGCCGGTTGAACTCAAGCTGCCGAGTTACGTTAAAATGCATATCAAAAACAACAACCTGAAATACCATCAATACACCGATCTTCAGGAAGTAATGCAGTTTGCTGATATCATCTACATGACCCGCATCCAAAAAGAGCGGTTTTCCGACCCCATTGAATATGAAAAAGTTAAAAATGCTTATATCTTAACCGCCAGCATGCTCGAAGGCTGTAAAGACAATATGCGGGTTTTACACCCACTGCCAAGAGTAAATGAGATTACAGAAGATGTGGACTCAACCAGCCAGGCTTATTATTTTCAGCAAGCCCTTAATGGTGTTTATGTCAGACAAGCACTTCTGGCAACAATCTTAGGTGTAAAATAAGCAACAAACTTTTAACTCACAGCAAAAAATGGAAAACGAAAATATTAGAAAAGAACTGGTTGTTTCGGCTATTGAAAACGGAACCGTTATTGACCATATTCCTGCTAAAAGCGTATTCAGGGTTGTAAAAATGCTTAACCTTGAAGACAACCAGACACAGGTTACCATTGGCTTTAACCTTGATAGCCGAAAATACGGAAAGAAAGGGATTATCAAAGTGAGCAATATGTTTTTTGAAAAACGCGATATCAACAAAATTGCGCTTATTGCTCCTAAAGCAACCCTGATTGTTATCAAGAACTACAAAGTAGTTGAAAAACTCAATGTAGAAATTCCTGATATTATCCGTAAGTTTGTGAAATGTGTAAACCCTAACTGTATAACCAATCATCAGCAGGTTAGCACACAGTTTGATGTTATTGACAAGGATGAGCTTAAGCTCCAGTGTCATTACTGTGAAAAAATCACTGCAAAAAATAATATCGAGATTCTTTAGTTTCCGGATTTTTTTAACCCCTGTCAATCCGGTTTTCTTAAGGTTGGCAGGGGTTAGTCATCTCTATCAAACAGATATGAAAAAACAAATGCTTGTTTCGCTTGGCAGTATTGTTATGGCTGCCTCTTTTGCCCAGACACCCGTTTCAAACAAAGGAATGTTTAAAACTTACGAGCCGGGCTATTATCAAAATTCAATACTTAAAGGGATTGAACAGTATGAAAGCACCCAATTGCCGGTGAAACAGACAGCCACATTTAAACTGGATCCAACAGGGCTGAACATACCAACCGATAAAAGTACATTTAAAACAATCTGGCATTTGCCTCCTGTATCGCAGGGCAACACCAACACTTGCTGGAGTTATTCAGCCACATCTATGCTCGAGTCTGACATTTATCGTCTCACCAGGCAGGAGGTTAAACTTTCGGAAATGTACACAGCTTACTGCGAGTACATTGAAAGAGCCCAACAATTTGTGCGAACCAGAGGAAAAATCTATATTGGCGAAGGCTCGGAAATGAATGCGGTGATTAAAATCATGAAAAAATACGGAGCCCTCCCCTATTCATCTTATTCAGGACTAAAACCCGGACAGGAATTTCAGTCGCATGAAAAGATGTTTAATGAAATCAAAGCATATCTTGAAGGTGTTAAAACCAGCAATGCATGGAACGAAAGTCAGGTGGTGGCCACTGTCAAAAGTATTATGAACCATTACATGGGTGAACCGCCTGCGGCTGTTAATGTAAAAGGCAAGGATTACACCCCTCAGCAATATCTGGCTGAAATCCTGCGCATCAATCCTGACGATTACGTGGATGTTCTGTCCTATATGCAACAACCTTACTGGAAACAGGTTATTTTTGAAGTGCCGGACAACTGGTGGGGCGATGCAAGCTATTACAACATTCCGCTTGACGATTACATGAAAATTTTAAAGAAAGCATTAAAAGCGGGCATCACAGTTTCTATTGCCGGCGATGTTTCAGAAGCCGGATTTTTGGCCCGTGAGGCCAATGCTGCAATGATTCCATCATTCGATATCCCTTCAGCAGCCATTGATGAAAATGCACGTCAGTTTCGTTTCAGCAATGAAACAACCACCGATGACCATGGCATGCATGTAGTCGGCTACAAAGAAATGAATGGCACAACCTGGTTTCTTTTTAAAGATTCCGGAGCAGGTTCAAGAACAGGCGGAATAGATAAAAACCCGAATTTCGGTTATTATTTCGTACATGAAGATTATGTAAAATTGAAAATGATGACTTTTCTGGTAAACAAGGAAGCCCTCAAAGATTTGCTTCCCATGTTTGGTAAATAGAAAAGCTTCCGGGCTAAGGTGAGTTTCAGTCTGAAGTTTACATTCTCTTCAACCGAATCTCACCTTTGCCTTCCTTTGCCGGCAAGCTTCTTTTGAACAAAACAACTGAAGTAAAGTGAATAATAAACGGCAACGTATTGAATAACCTGCAGTTATACACTGTACACCCGGAATTAAATATGCCAACACATATTCAAAAACTCATCAGCGAAGGCGAACACCAGCAACTCGATTTTAAATTCGGTATCACCGACTCGAAAAAAATTGCCCGTTCCATTGCTGCCTTTGCCAATACCGATGGCGGACGTTTACTGCTGGGCGTAAAAGACAATGGCGCCATTGCCGGTGTGCGTTCTGATGAGGAATATTATATGGTTGAAGCCGGAGCCAGCCTTTATTGCAGACCCGAGGTTCATTTTGAATTGAAAGAATGGATAGAAAACGGACGCAATGTTCTGGAAATCATTATACCAAAAAGTTTTTCAGGACCTCATTCCGCACCTGACAAAGATGGAAAATATCAGGTATATGTAAGGGTGGGCGACCAGAACTTTCCGGCCAACGGCGTATTGCGCAAAGTCTGGAGGAAACAGAAAGACCCCAAAGGGGTTTATATCGAATACTCACGTATAGAACGTACCTTGCTGGCCTATCTTGAGGTTAATGAAAGAATTACGGTCTCTGCTTTTAAAAAATTATCAGGATACACCTATCAGCGATGCGAACACATACTGGCTGATTTCATAGTTTTGAATATTATCAATCTAAATTATTCAGGCAGTGGAGTATACTATTCTCTGAATCCCGAATACAGATTCAGCACCGATAGCGAAAAGTAAGCCTGTAGCAATCGCGCAAGCTTTCAGAATTGCAATCATACCCGGAAGAAAGAAAAAAGATGCCGGTAAAGCCCAGGTATTAACAAATATAATAAAACGAATGAAAAGAATAGGATTGCTCTCAGACACACACAGTTACATTAACCCTAAGATATCAGGCTTTTTTGCTGAATGCGATGAAATATGGCACGCCGGTGACATAGGTGACCTTGAAACCGCAAAAATACTGGCATCCATCAAGCCACTGAAAGCCGTAATTGGCAATATTGACGGAAATGACTTAAAATCGTTTTATCCCCCTTTTCAGGAATTTATGTGCGAAGACATAAAAGTGCTGATGCTGCATACCGGCGGATATCCGGGCAAATACAGTGCTGAGGCCCGTCAGTTGATTAAAGAAATAGCTCCGGCCTTGTTTATTACCGGCCATTCGCACATCCTGAAAGTAATCAACGACCCTAAAAATAAACTGCTGCACATCAATCCGGGTGCTGCCGGCAAACAGGGCTTTCATGAAATCAGCACCGTTGTCAGATTTACCATTGACGGTGCTGATATCAGAGATTTAGAAATTATGGAAATGCCTAAAAAGCAATAATTAACGAAGGCGGTCGGCAGCTTTCACGAGCTTTTCGTCTTTCATAATAAACCGGTTAGCCATCACAAACATAACCAAGCCAACCAGAATCAGGTAAATGGCTGTGTGATTAAAATCAGGAGCCATTGAGGTAATGCGGGCTAAAACATTCGCAAAATAAAAAAACACCAGGGCAATATTTACCAGGGTTAAAACTATACCCATTCTTACCATTTTCATTTGCGACTTCCTGTTCTTGTAGAGAAATACAGAAGCTATCGCCAGTAAAATAGTTATACCGTTTATAATCTGCAAAGGCAGCAAAAGCTTATTGCTTAGCCCGAAAACAGGAGCTGAATTATCTTTTATCCCTTTCAGGAAAACTTCAAGCCAAACCTGACCGTCGATATAAGTAATTAACGGAAAAAAGAATGCCATGGACAGAACAACTGCTGCCAGAACCAAAAAGAGAGTTTGAATGCGCTGAATCATTTTCAATGAATTTAGTTTGCCTGCAAAGATAAAAACAAGATTGGATTGAAACGCCCTGCCTGTATATTAAATTGAGGGCTGGACACACACTGACCGGCAGAAATTAAATTTCCGGCCCTGTTTTTGATAGTTGTTACTCATGAGCTGCATACAGTTTTTAAATGATTAAGATGAAAAGCTGTACCTTTGCAGCCTTAAAAAATAATCCCGAACCGGATAAGACCCTGATGAAGTATTTCATTTTAGTCAAAATATTCATTTTCTGCACTTTAATTCTGTTTTCATATAGTCTGTGGCAGCGCCAGCCTGACATTGATGATGCATGGATTGGTGAACACGCTTATTGGATGGCCGAAAAGGGCTATGTAAAGTCAGAGCTGATGCATGGCATTACCGGCCAGGAAACAAGACATATTGTTCACCACAAAGCATTTACGCTGGTTGGTGCACTTTTTATCAGCATTTTCGGGTTTTCACTCACCACCCTTAAAAGTGTGAGTTTACTCTTCCTCGGAATTTTCCTGATTATTTTCGCAAGATATGTATGGCTAAACATGGGCAAAGAGGCTGCCTGGCTCAGCTTGCTGATAATAATGTCCAATGCCCTGATTTTTCAGTATTCATTTGTGTTCAGGCCTGAAATCATGGTGATGACATTAGGTTTTGTATCCTATCTGTTCCTCGAAAAAGGTCTTTCGCAGGAAAGAAAACTTCTGGCGTTCCTGCTTGGCGGTGTATTTGCAGGTTTGGCGGCAGCTACACATCTGAACGGACTTATTTTTATGGTAGCAGGCGCCCTGTTGCTTCTTTGGAATAAAAGAATAAAAGCAACTGTGCTGTTTTCACTGGCTTCATTACCCGCCTTTGCCATTTATTTTTACGACTTCTCTGAAAAATTCGGTATCAGTTACTGGCTTTATCAAATCAACGACTCCCCTGCATTGCAAAAATCATCGGTATTGCCGGCTTCTCTTTCCTTCTTTGCCAAAATGCTGAATGAACAGATGCGCTTTTTTCACAGCCCCAAGGAAATTACTTTTTCGCTTCTGTTTATTTTTCTGCTTGTTGTAAACTTTAAGAACCTAAAAAAACACAGCAACCTGTTGCGTTATTTGTTTCTGCTCATTGTATCATTATCGCTGGTTGCAGTACATTCCACATCGAAGTATATGTTGCTTTACATCCCTTATATTTTCCTGATCATCATCACTTCACTTTACGAAATATATCAAAACAAAAGCAGCTCTTCAGCACAGGGAGTGAGATTAGCCGGCCAAAAACCTGCCGTAATAAGCCTGCTGCTTGTGCTGGTTTATTTAAGTGTAAACTCCTTTTGGAATGTGCGTGTTTCATTCAGAAAGTTTGATGTAGAGAAAAATGTCAGAATTGCCGAAAAGTATATGGACCCCAACACACATAAATTGAACATTCTGGCTCCGATGACCTATATATTCAATGAAATGGGCAATTTTAAAAGGATACAAAGCGACCTTAGCCTTGCCGAGATGCAGAAAGCCGGTAAAAAGATTGCAGGGTCACAGTTACTGAATTATGCCGATAGCATGAAAATAGACTACTTGCTGATTACTGATGAATACAAAGACCGGTTCAAAATCAGCAGCATTTCTGTCGCAGACTTAAAAAAATATGGTTTTACTATTGTCGGAAACGAACCAGGCATCATCATTCTGAAAAACAATCCTTAAAATCAATGAAGTATTCAACTGAACTTTCGGCTTGCAAGAACATCATATGGGATTGGAACGGCACTTTGCTCAACGACCTTGACATTTGCGTGGTATCCATCAACCGTTTGCTTCAAAAACGCCGCCTGCCTCAGCTGAACATTCAAAAGTACCTTGAAATTTTCACCTTTCCGGTGAAAGATTATTATGTATCTGCCGGTTTTGATTTCAATCAGGAACCCTATGAAATGGTAGCTGTTGAATTTATGGATCACTATCTTGATTTGGTAAAGACAGCCGGCTTACATTCCAACGTTAACGAAACGCTGCACTTTTTCAAAAACAGCGGCCGGGAACAAATTATTTTATCGGCCATGGAACAGACCGAACTTTTGAAACTGGTAAAAGCTCACCAGATTGAAACACATTTTAACGCTGTTTATGGTATTGAAGACCATCTGGCTTTTGGAAAAATCGGGCTGGCTAAATCGACCATGCTGAAAACAGGATTCAAACATTCGGAAACCTGCCTGATTGGCGACACCCTGCACGATGCAGAGGTAGCTCATGAACTTGGCATTCATTGCCTGCTTGTTGCCAACGGGCATCAATCAGCACAAAGGCTTCAATCCTCTGGGTATTCTGTAATAGAAAGTTTAAAGGAAATTGAAAAAGTATTCGAAAAATCACCCATAAGTCAATAAAGCTTATTTTTCTTCCTTTACCATACGCTCAACCTCTTTGTCGTAATATTCTTCAGCCTGCAGAAATCCCCCTGCCCAAACTTCCTTCTTTTCGGCTACTCCTTTTTCATTCAAATGAATCCATACACCATCTTTAAAATTATTGGTATATGGGCCCGACACCATCACCCGGCCGCTTGCATAATAAAAAGTAGCAAGTCCTTCAAGCTTTCCCTGCTTATATCTGGCACTCAATTTCAGCGGCCCATCATAAAAGTATTGTTTCCAGGGACCCTCCTTTTCACCGTTTTTATAGGTAATTTCTTCCAGTAAAGCACCGTTCTGATAGTATGTCTTCCACAATCCTTCAGCAATACCATTCTTGTAATTTTCATCAGCTACCAGCACACCCTCTTCGTTGTAAAACTTCCAAAGGCCTTCGCGCTTTTCATTCACATAAAGCCCTTCCGACATCTTGCCACCTCCCTTATAAAAAGCAGTAGTGAAACATTTTGCCCCGTTTTCACTGAATTCAGAAACGGCCCGTACTTTACCGGTAGTATCGTAGTAGGTAAACCGGCCGGCGGGCTTGTCGTTAATAAATTTTCCTTCATAAACCAGGCGCCCTTCCTTATCGGTTTTCTTCCAATCGCCCTGTTTGTATCCTTTGGCATCCAACTGGTTTATAGCAGTGGTTTCAGACGGCAGCTGGGCATAAGCTGAATAATTGCCAAGAAAGGAAAATACAAGAAAAACTATACTTAAATATCTCATTATCAAACCAATGAATTTAAAATCAAAAGACTTACTTCTCGACCAACAAACTATTGTAAATTTGTACAAAAATAGGTAAAACAATATCTGGTTTCAATATTTTCTGAACTATGAACAACTATTCATCGCGATTGCTTGAAGATGCAGTGAATGAATTAACGCGGCTGCCCGGCATTGGGAAGCGCACCGCTCTGAGACTTGCACTGCATATTCTTCGTCAGGATGAGCTTTATGCAGGGACTTTGGGGAATGCTATCATCAAGCTCAGGACCAGCATCAGGTATTGTGTTCGTTGTCATAATATTTCCGATGAAGAGGTGTGCGACATTTGTTCGGATCAGAAACGCGATCCTTCGGTTTTATGCGTGGTAGAAGACATCAGGGATGTGATGGCTATTGAAAATACCGGTCAATTCAGGGGGCTTTATCATGTGCTGGGAGGTATCATTTCGCCCATGGATGGCATTGGGCCCAGTGATTTGAACATTGATTCCCTTATCAGAAGGGCAGAAACTGAATCCATAGCCGAACTAATCATGGCCCTGCCTGCCACCACTGAAGGTGACACTACCAATTATTATCTGTTTAAGAAGCTGAAAGACAAAGTGAAAACCATTTCAGCCATTTCGCGCGGAGTAGCCATTGGCGATGATCTCGAATTTGCGGATGAAATCACGCTGGGCAAGTCGATCATCAACAGGGTACTTTATGAAAAGCTGTTTGACTAAACTTGCTTCAGATACAATCCATTTTTCCGGCTGCTTGTTTAGTATGCACACATGGGCGTAACCTTATTCTCTGAAAGTTAAAAAACCAGGATATGAAAATCAGACTGCATAAATCGCATGAACGGGGTTTTGCTGATTACGGCTGGTTAAAAGCCAGATACAGCTTTAGTTTTGCAGAGTATTTTGACCCTTTGCGCGAACGATTCGGCGTTTTGCGCGTATTGAACGACGATATCATAGCTGGTGGTGGAGGATTCAACACACATCCGCACAACAACATGGAAATCATTACCATACCTTTGTCGGGCGCGCTTGAGCACCGCGACAGTATGGGACACACGATGGTGATTAAAGAAAACGACGTGCAATATATGTCGGCTGGTTCGGGTGTGGAGCATGCTGAGTTAAACCATTCGGCCACCGAGCCCATCAACCTGCTGCAGATATGGCTGTTTCCACAAAGCCGTAATACGCAACCCAGATATGAACAGATAAGTTTACAACGTGCCGACCGGCATAATAAAATTCAAACCATCGTATCACCTGAAGGTGGCGACCAAATCATAACTATCCATCAGCAGGCCTGGCTTAGCCTGCTCGATTCTGACGAGTCGAAATCTTATACGTATGAACCTCACCATGCAGAGAATGGCATCTTTTTATTTGTCATAGAAGGTGAGATAGAAACAGGCCTCCATCTGCTGCAAGAGCGCGACTCAGCTGAAATTACCGGTGCTGATGTCCTGAAATTTACCAGTAAGCAAAAAAGCAGGCTCCTTATTATTGAGGTTCCTCAGGACTGATAAACCTGAGCCTCGGATCATTTTTGATTTCTTCCAGCAACGGGTCTTCAACAAAATCAAAAATACTCATCTGGTTGGGGCCAATATAATTTTCAGGAAGCTTATGACTGCCATATCCGTTGTTGGCCAGATAAAGCATAATGGCTTTCTTATACATATTGATAGGAGATGTGTGATGTTTCACACAAAAAGCATCGACCCGCTTTTTTTGCTGAGTAGTCAGTTTAAAACTAACCTGCTTGAATTTTCTAACTTTTCTGCGCTTACGTTTAGCGGCCATAGACAGATACTCAAAGTTTGCACGAATATAAACAGAAAAGTAAAGCCAACTTTCCTGAAAATATAAGAAATCGGGAAAATCATGGCCAGGTGCAAAACTTAGCCTCTGATCACCTCTTTAATATCGTCAATTATCTTCCTTGCCAGCACGTCGGCTTTTACCATCGAATCGCTTTCTGAATAAATACGGATGATGGGTTCAGTATTTGACTTTCGCAGGTGAACCCACTCATGGCCAAATTCAATTTTTACTCCATCCTCGGTATTAACCGGCTGTTTTTTGTATTTAGCAGTAATACTTTCCAGAATTTTATCCACATCCATTTCAGCCGAAAGCTGAATTTTATTTTTGGAGATAAAATATTCGGGGAAAGTGCTTCTCAAAGCTGAGGTTCGTTTGCCCGACTGTGCCAGATGGGTAAGAAAAAGGGCAATTCCCACCAGGGCATCACGGCCATAATGCAGCTGCGGAAGAATAACGCCTCCATTGCCTTCGCCGCCAATGATGGCATCAACTTCCTTCATTTTTTCAACCACATTAACTTCGCCAACAGCAGAAGCATAGTGACGGCCGCCATGCTTTTCGGTTACATCGCGCAAAGCACGGGTTGATGACATATTGGAAACTGTATTACCGGGCGTGGCCGATAAAACATAATCTGATACGGCAACCAGTGTATACTCTTCGCCAAACATCTCGCCATCTTCACAAATAATGGCCAAACGGTCAACATCAGGATCCACAACAAAACCAACATGTGCTTTGCTTTTTACAACAAGTTTGGAGATTTCCTGCAGGTTTTCGGGTAAAGGTTCGGGGTTGTGCGGAAAAAGACCATTGGGTTCACAATACAGCTCATCAATCAATTCAACACCCAGCGACCTGAGAAGCAAAGGAATGGCAATTCCACCGGTTGAATTAACGCAATCAATAGCCACTCTGAAACGTGCCATTTTGATGGCAAAGGAATTTACCTGAGGTAAAGCAAGAATCTTTTCAATGTGCTTTCTTATCTGACTGTCATCCTGGGTAATGGTTCCCAGCTTATCAACCGGAGCATAGGTATAATTGCCGCTGGCAGCAACATTCAGCAACTGTTCGCCAAGTTCAGCACTGATAAACTCACCATCTCTGTTGAGCAGTTTCAGCGCATTCCATTGCCATGGATTATGGCTGGCTGTTAAAATAATACCTCCATCGGCTTCAAGATCGATGACTGCCATTTCAACGGTGGGTGTAGTTGACAATCCAATATCTACCACATCCACTCCCATTCCCGACAAAGTGCCGCAAACCAGGCTATTTACCATAGGTCCCGACACCCGCGCATCGCGGCCTACAACTACTTTCAGCCTTTTTTCACCATTGTTGCCCAGCAAGTGAGCATAAGCTGATGTATATTTTACGATATCAAGCGGACTGAGCCCTTCTCCGGGATGACCACCTATTGTACCTCTGATCCCTGATATACTTTTGATTAAAGTCATATTGCACGTTATAAAACAGGGAGCAAAGGTAGCCTAAAATATGAAGTAAATCCAAGTACCAAACTCATTTTTTCGTTCCTCAAAAATCAATTTCTCATTTACATATCATTATTTATCAATGATTTATGACATCATCCAGAAATTAACTTTCAATTATTTATTAACAACAGATTGTCTATAACTTTGACACCCTGCATGACTTTTGAGGTAAAAAATACATTAATATTACAAGAGTGGTCAATCGGACAATTACACATTACATTTTTTGTTTCAGTCCTGTTGATGATAAAAATGCGTAAATTTGCAGCCGGTTAATGCCCGGTGTATTGACCAAAATCTTACAACAATGAACGATTTTTTTGAACACGAAGATGATGATTCCCTGAGCGACTTGCTGGAGCGGTTTGATACCATGCTCTCGGAAGACGCCCATTATTTCTTCGATGTAGAAGAATACGAAGATCTGATTGACCATTACCTGAGTATCAACGACCTGAAAAAATGCTCCTCTGCCATCAGTCATGCTCTGGAGCAATATCCCGGCCACAGCAACCTGATGATCAGGCAGGCCCAGTTACTTGTATCGACCAACAAAGCGGAAAAAGCATTGCGCGTTCTTGCGCGGGTTGAGGATATTGACCCGTCAAACAGCGATATTTATATTACCAAAGGTGCTATTTACAGCCAGCTGAAACGTTACGACGATGCAATCAAGGAATACAACAAAGCGCTGAGTCACGATGAAGATTTAAGCAGTATTTATTCGAATATTGCCTTTGAATACGAAAATCTGGGCAATTACGAAAAATCCATCGAATACCTGAAAAAGGTGCTGGAAATTGAGCCTGAAAATGAGACCATCATTTTCGAGCTTGCCTTCTGTTATGAAATCACCAATCAGCCTGAAGCCAGTATCGAATATTTCAATGCGTTTATTGATCGTCATCCTTATTCGCGTTTTGCCTGGTTTAACCTGGGTGTAGCCTACAATAATATTGAGTTATTCGAAAAAGCCATTGAAGCTTTTGATTTTGCCATAGCCATTGAACCTACATTTTCATCGGCCTATTTCAATAAAGCCAATTCACTGGCTGGCATGCAGATGTACCATCATGCCATAGCCGCTTACCGTGAAACTTTTGAACATGAAGAACCTGAAGCCCTCACCTATTATTACATTGGTGAATGCTACGAAAAAACCGGTGAGCTTGACAAAGCCATTGAAAACTTCAGGAAAACGATTGAAATGGATGAAAACATCGCCGATGCCTGGGTGGGCCTGGGCGTATGTTACGAAGAGAAGGGAAATGCAAAATCGGCACTCCGCTACATTGCCAAAGGCTTAGAGCTCGACCCCGAAAACCCTGAATACCTGGCTACCCTGGCCGTTTGCCAGCAACATGCCGGTTTATTTGGTGAAGCCGCCAACTCTTTTACACTGTCTGCTGAACTCGACCCGATGGATGCCGACATATGGCTCGATTTTTCTGCCATGTTTGCCGAACTTTTTGAATATGCCCATGCCCTGGAAGTACTCGAAACCGGGCTCAGCCATCAACCTGACAATGTGGCTCTTGAGTTTAGAAAAGTGGCTTATCTCTACAGCCTGGGCAAACCCAAAGAGGCTCATATTCAATTACAGGCAGCCCTTGTTCATGGTAAAGAAGGCCTTGCGGCACTTTTTGAATTTGCCCCTTACCTGCAAAATGATCAGGTGATTACAGCCATCATTGATTCGTTGTAATTCTGCCTGTAGTATACACGCTGCTACTGTGCAGGCTGATTCACTTAACAATCAAACTCCGACAGTATGTTACCAAAATACGGACTGATTGGTTTTCCGCTATCACACTCTTTTTCAAAGGATTATTTTACGCAAAAGTTCACTTTGCTCAAGGTTGATGCTGTTTATGAACTATTTCCGCTTCAGCAGATTAGTGATTTTGCAAGACTTTTGGCAGACGAACCTCAGTTGAAGGGGCTGAACGTAACCATACCATTCAAAAAAGAAATCATACCGTTTCTTGATGAGCTTTCTGATGAGGCCCGTGAGATTGGGGCAGTTAATACGATAAGTTTTGGCAGGAGAAACGGACAAACCATTCTGAAAGGATGGAACACAGATGCCAGAGCACTCGCCCTTGAACTGCGCGAATTTACCGGAGAAACGCCCGGCCATGCCCTTATACTTGGCACAGGCGGCGCTGCTGCAGCAGCAGCATACGTACTTAAACAAAAAGGCTGGTCATACAAAATGCTGAGCCGCAACAAACATGGCCATCCCAACAGTGAGATCATGGCTTACAATCAGCTGAATATGCAAATCATCAAAAGCTGCAGGCTTATTATCAATGCCAGTCCGGTCGGGATGTTTCCGCATACCAATGAACTGCCTGACCTTCCCATGGCATGGATAAACAGCAATCATTACCTGTTTGACATGGTATACAATCCGCCGGAAACGCGGTTTTTACAGGAAGGAGCCCAACGCGGAGCCCAAACCCGCAACGGCCTTGGAATGCTGATACGGCAGGCTGATATGGCCTGGGAAATATGGCAAAAAGAAAGCTTTTACGAAAAGTAATAGCCCACTCCTTTGATAGTCTTAATGTTATCGATACCTATTTTCTCCCTGATTTTTCTGATGTGAACATCAATGGTTCGCTCGCCCACAATAACATCGTCGCCCCATACTCGGGTAAAAATCTCTTCACGCGAAAACACTTTTCCCTGACGTTTAGCCAACAGCAGCAACAACTCAAACTCTTTTTTCGACATTTCAATCTCACGACCTTCCTTCAACACCATATAACGCTCCTTATCAATAACAATATCATTGATATACAAGCGATTATCATTCACATGTTCATGCGACTGCCTGCGCATAAGTGCTTTAACACGGCTTACAAAAACCCTGGGTTTTACAGGCTTCCGGATGTAGTCGTCAGCACCAGCATCAAAACCCTCTATCTGTGAAAACTCTTCGCCTCTGGCCGATAAAAAAGCAATCACAGAGTCTTTTAACGCCGGATTATTCCTGATTTCGCGGCAAACCTGAAAACCATCAGCCCCGGGCATCATTACATCCAGAATAATAAGACCAGGCTTGTTTTCCTGTGCTACCTTCAGGGCATCTTTTCCATTGGTCGAACAAAAAACTGTAAACCCTTCCTTTCTGAGATTATAGCTTAAAAAATCAAGAATATCTGCTTCGTCATCAACCAACAGGATAGTATTGTTCTGATAATCCATTTTTCCATTTTAAATCCGGCCTCAAATGTAAACGCCCTGTATTAAGTTATTGTAAACTGTATATTAATAATCAGTTATACTCTTTACGTTTTAAGGCATCAGCGCCATTGAAGTTTCATTTAATTTACTACTTTTGATAATCAGGAATACAGCTGGTCTTACTGCTATAAATCGTTGAATCAATATAACATCGCTTCATTCATGGAAAAAGAAACAGGAGAAAAAAAGACAAGCCTGGCAGTTCCTGACCGCTTTCGCGTTACCCTGCTGCCCGAAGAAGCTGTTCAGATTGACATACCCAAAGAAGGCTTCAGCACAAAAGGCTTTTTCACGCTGTTTGTCATTTTTTTCTGGCTGCTGATGATACTGGTATGGACTGTATTACTGATGCAATACGGCCTGGCCTGGACATTGCTGTCCATCCCCTTCTGGCTGCTAGGAGGTGTTACATTGCGGCTTTCGCTCAGCACCATACTGGCTTCGCAACAATTAATCATCAGCAGGCAATCCGTTCTTTTGAAAAAGAAACAGCGAAAAAACACCGCCTCTGTTGAATTTAAACACGGAGAAATATCAGACATTTGCCTGGTTGAAGGCACATACAAAACCCTGTCGGGGATTACACGCAAAGGTGTTTATCCTGCCTTTATCAGCAACGGGGAAGCTTTTGCATTCGGCGAGCGTTGCACCAATGCCGAAAAGCAATGGCTGCTCGATAAAGTTAAAACTGTCATCAAAACCTGCACAACTACCACTGCATAAAACCATCATCATGAAGAACCGTATTAAAACGCTGGAGCACCAACAGATTAAGGAGATACTGCAAAAATATGACAAACGGGTAATCTTCGAAAAAACCAATGTGGTTCCTGACGAAACCGAGATGCTTGCCGAGTTGGAAAAATGCATCGATATAAAAAACATGAACTCCAAATCGGTTTTAGGTCTCGATATTTACCAGTACAGTTCCTATGGCGAGTTTGAGCAAATGCTGATTCCGTTTTTATTCAAAACCATTCTCACTACCACCATCGACCTTTGTATTGACAATCATCCTTTTATATTTCAGAAATACAACCGCGAAAAGATTGAGAAGAGCTTTATCAGCACCGGTGATGGTGGATTTTTAATTTTCGACACACCCCTGCATTCACTGCTATTTGCCTGTAATTATGCCATTACATTGCGCATTTACAATGCTTTTCACTTTTACCCGCGTTTGCGCAAAATCATCGGGGGCATCAGCACACGATATGCCATCACCTACGATCATGTTTATTCATACAACGACAATCACTATGGCAGAGCCATTATCAACAATGCCCGCATACTTTCGCGCGACAGCCTCAACCGCTGCCTTATTGATGAGCATGTGCACCGCTGGTTTACAGTAAACATTGATGGAATTGAAAACCTGCAGGTACTCACCATTGAAGATGTTTCGCACATCCACGAATTTAACGGCGATTACAACCTGCTTCCACTGGCCACCCTGTCCGATAAAATATTCGGCCGCGAAGCCAGCCGCAACGAAGGCATTATCAACTCCGACATTCTGAAAATCGGGAAGATTAAGGCCAAGGAAACTGACATCAATATATACAACCTGCATCTGCAGGTAAGCATGAGCCTGGTAAACAATGATGATGAATCACAAAAAAAGATAGTCACAGTGAGCCTTGGCAACCTCAACACAACCGGAATCTGACATTAGCCTGCCTGAGCACAACCGGCCATGCTGTATGTTATCCGTCTGAAATTCAAAAAAAAGTAAATCATGTGTGCCTTAAAAATTTTACCCGTCGAGAAAATAAGAGAGGCAGATGCCTACACCATAGCGCATGAACCCATCGCATCAATTGAGCTGATGGAACGAGCAGCGCTGGCCTGTTTCCGGTGGATGATCAAAAACGCACCCAAAGAAAAGCTTATCAGGGTTATATGCGGCGTGGGCAATAATGGTGGCGACGGACTGGCCATTGCGCGCCTGCTATACAACGAAGGCTATGATGTGGAAGTATTGGTAATCAGGCATGCCGATCAGGCTTCGCCCGATTTTACAGAAAACTTCAGGCAACTGGGTGAGATTCCCGAACTGGTCATTACTGATATTTTTGAAAGCGACCCGGCCCTTGATCTCACTGCTGACGATTTGATAATTGATGCCATTCTGGGATCAGGTCTCAACCGGCAGGCTACGGGGTTTATTGCCGGCATTATTGAGCAGATTAACCAAAGCCATGCCCTGGTAATCTCCATTGACATACCTTCAGGGCTTTTTGCCGACCTCCCGGCCGAACTTAACAGGCAGGCAATTGTAAGGGCCGATTACACCCTTACCTTCCAAACGCCTAAACTTGCTTTTATGATGGCCGAAAACGAACTGTACACCGGCAGGGTTCATGTGCTCGACATCGGATTGCATGCCACATTCATGGAGACGTGCGAATGCAATCATCTGCTGATTGAAAAAGAGGACTGCCGCAATTTATATCGTCCGCGAACGCTATTTTCGCACAAGGGACATTACGGCCACGCCCTGCTTATAGCCGGAAGCACAGGAAAAATGGGCGCTGCAATGTTGGCTGCCAGGGCCTGCTTGCGTTCAGGTGTGGGACTGCTTACTGCGCATATTCCGGGCGATGGATTTCTGATTATGCAAAATTCGGTACATGAAGCCATGGTAAGCATTGACCCTGAAGACTTTTGTTTTAGTCAGATGCCTGACATAGCGCCCTATCAGGCCATAGGCATTGGCCCCGGGCTGGGTATGGAATCGCAAACACAAGCTGCTTTTAAATTGCTGATACAGCAAACCCATGTTCCGTTGGTGATAGATGCCGATGCCCTCAACATTTTGGGCGAAAATAAAACCTGGATTTCCTTTTTGCCTGCGGGAAGCATCCTTACGCCTCACCCCAAAGAGTTTGAGCGTATTGCCGGAGCCACCGCCAACCACTTCGACAGACTCGAGATGCTGCGGCTGATGGCCATGCGGTTTAAGCTATTCATCATCCTCAAAGGAGCCCGCACTGCTATTGCTGCCCCCGATGGAACCATCTATTTTAACCCCACCGGCAACCCCGGAATGGCCACTGGCGGAAGCGGTGATGTACTAACCGGCATCATTCTCGGACTTCTCACTTCGGGCTACCCGGCGCGCGATGCCTGCATTTTGGGAACTTGGCTGCACGGCAAAGCCGGCGATATGGCCGCTCGCAAATTCGGACAGGAAGCCATGCTCCCCGGCGACATTATTCAATACCTGGGTAAAGCTTTTAAGAAATTGTATTAAACTTTTGCCGTTTCCTCTACAATATCTTCTTCGAGGCGCAGGTTATCGATGATAAATCCTTGCCGGTCAGGAGTGTTGCGCCCCATATAGAACGAAAGTATTTCAGGTATTTCTGATGATTTTCTTAAAATAACCGGGTCGAGCCGCATAGATGATCCAATAAAATGCCTGAACTCATCGGGTGAAATCTCTCCCAGTCCTTTAAACCTGGTAATCTCAGGATTCGGGCCCAGCTCGGCAATGGCCGCCAGCCGCTCTTCATCAGAATAGCAGTAATTGGTCTTTTTCTTGTTTCTTACTCTGAACAAGGGCGTTTGCAGAATGTACAAGTGCCCCGATTTTACCACATCAGGATAAAACTGCAGAAAGAAGGTAAGAAGCAGCAAACGAATGTGCATACCATCGACATCGGCATCAGTTGCCACCACAATGTTGTTGTAACGGAGATTTTCGACACCTTCCTCAATGTTGAGTGCCGACTGCAGCAGATTAAACTCATCATTTTCGTAAACAACCCGCTTGGTAAGGCCATAGCAGTTAAGAGGTTTCCCTTTCAGGCTGAAAACGGCCTGTGTATTTACATCACGCGATTTGGTGATTGATCCGCTGGCCGAATCTCCCTCCGTAATAAAGAGGGTGGTTTCAAGCCTGCGCGCATCGTTGCTGTTGTAATGCAAACGGCAATCGCGCAGCTTTTTATTATGCAGACTTACTTTTTTTACACTTTCGCGGGCCAGTTTTTTAATATTGGCCATATCCTTCCGCTCTTTCTCACTCTGCATAATCTTGCGCAGCAAGGCTTCAGCTGCTTCGCTGTTCATATGCAGGTAATTATCGAGCTGCTTTTTAAGAATATCGCCAATATAATTGCGGATGGTTTGCCCGTCGGGCTCCATATATTGCGAACCGAGCTTGGTTTTGGTTTGCGATTCAAAAACGGGTTCCTGCACCTTGAGGCTGATGGCAGCAATCAACGATTGCCTGATGTCGCCCGGGTCAAAGTCTTTTTTGTAAAAATCGCGGATGGTTTTCACCAGTGCTTCGCGAAAAGCGGCCTGGTGCGTCCCTCCCTGTGTAGTGTGCTGGCCATTCACAAAAGAATAGTACTCTTCACCATATTGCCGTGCGCTGTGGGTAAAAGCACATTCAAAATCCTCATCTTTTATCTGAATAATGGGATAAACCACAGGATTGCCATTGTTGTTGCGTTCAAGCAAATCGAGCAACCCGTTTTTAGCCTGCATGCGGATGCCATTGAACCAAATGGTAAGCCCATTGTTCAGGAAAACATAATTCCACAGCATCTGCTCAATATATTCAGGAAGAAAATGGTAATTGCCAAACAAAGTCTCATCGGGAATAAAACTGATGAGGGTACCGGCCCTGAGGTTAGATGGCTCCAGCGGATGATCATTAACCACTTCACCTCGTTCAAATTCAACTATTTTGGTTTTGCCTTCGCGAATACTCTGGGCAATAAAGCTCTTCGACAAGGCATTCACCGCCTTTGACCCCACACCATTGAGTCCTACCGCTTTTTTAAAAACCTTGGAGTCATATTTGGCTCCGGTGTTGATTTTCGAAACACAATCAATGACTTTGCCCAACGGCATACCACGGCCATAATCGCGGATAGTTACCCGCTGATCTTTGATGGCTACCTCAATGGTACGGCCATTGCCCATAACAAATTCATCAATGGCATTGTCAATCACCTCTTTCATGAGCACATAAATGCCATCATCCTGCGACGATCCATCGCCCAGTTTACCAATATACATCCCCGGCCTTAACCGGATGTGTTCTTTCCAGTCAAGCGTACGTACACTGTCATCAGAATATTGGCCGGGATTGCTTTGCGTGTATTCAGATTCTTCCATAGGATTGCAAATATAGCTTAAAGTAGCCGATGGTAGTTGAGCTTGTTGATATAAAACGTTTGATGTTGAAAAATTTTATGACTTACTGCTGAGGCTTGAGTACCCACGCGCCGGTAAACACTTTCTGCCATTCAGTCAATGCCTGAACAGCCTCTGCTTCAGTGGCGTAATTGTCAACTGATATCCTGAACATATTGCCATTGGGCAGTATCATGGCGCTTTGATAACCGGTTGATTTCAATCGTTTGACCTCTGCTGCAGCTTTTTCAGCCGAGTTAAGACTTCCGGTAATAATATGAAACCTGCCAGCCATATCTATTTCTGTTTCGGAGAGCACTGTTTCTTCAGTTGCAGCATTTGCTACTTCATCAGCTTTAGCACTGGCTGTTGTATCGGTAGCGCAGCCACCAAAATCTTTTTCAGTGTCATCACCTTCGCCAAACCACACGGTGGCATAATCGCCATAAAAACCAATGCCAATGGCTTTCCAGGGCTTTATCCATTTTCCGGTATTTAACAGATAGTCGTTGGTGAGTCCCAGCCCTTTCCACAGGTCAAAGGCATCGCCGGCATGGGCTTCTTCGCCGCCTGAATACACCATTTCCCAGCCTTTGTAGCGGTAGCCGGCAATTTCCCTGGGCTTTTCGTTCATGCATAACTGGCGGTTTTTGTCGCGGGTATAGCAACAGGCTTTCCATTTGCCTTTATCAGACCAGCTATGAGGATTGCATCCGCCAAAATCGGGCCGGTTAAACTGCAAATCCATGGCATGCACCCGTGCCACATAGGAAAGCGAACGCGAAAATGGGATTACAGGTAACTTGTGCACTCGCCGGTACTCAGAAATAAGATTATATAACCTCACCTCTTCAGCCGAAGCGCAGTGATCTTTTACCGGCCCCAGGTTAATTACCTGAGCATCCACCCCACCCGGAAGCAAAAGCAGCAGAAATAACAAAAACAGATATAATCTTCTGGTTACCATTTTTCTGAAGCGGTATTTATTCATTACGCGTGTAAAATTACTGATTTACCGCCATTTTGCCAAAGTTTGCCCGGGAATTCATTCCGCATTTGAGGTATGGCCGGCTTTTACCTGCTGAAAAAACAAGCGCAGCATCTGTTTGTCGGAAGCCTGCAGTTGATGCCAGCGAATGCCTTTTAAAGCTCCTTCCAATGCCATAAGCGTGTTGATACATACAGTATGATCGAGCGCATCCAGCCTGATAAATGCCTGCTCTGCGCCTGTTTGTGCGAGATCCTCTGCCGTTTCAATCCCCACCTGCTTCAGCTTTTTAACCAGTCCGGGGCCTATATTGGGAAGTTCGTTCAGGTTCATAAAGGATATTTAATGAGCTTACGTGAAGATGATTTCAGGATTTATTGCTGATGAAGCCTTTCCGCAGTTCGGTGAGTAAACCGGCAAAATCGCTTTGTTTCAGTTGCAGGCATCGCCAGCCATTGGGCGATCGGCGTATAAAAATAAACAGCTGATACAGCATGCCAGCCATGTATGCAGCAGAAGCCGTGAGTCCTGCCCCGCTGATGCCATAAACAGGTATAAGGGTAAATCCCAGTCCAACTGTAAATACGAGCCCTATGCCCGACGAAATCGTATTGTGCCATGGTTTGCCGCTGCCCGAAAAATAATGGCTCAGCATAAGCGAAAGGGCAACCGCCAGAATACCCGGAGACAGGCTCAGAATAACTTCTGTTACATTGCTGAATCCCGCTTTAAATATCAATACAAAGAACTGAGCGGGTAAAACCAGCAATACCGCCAGAATAGCTACTGTAATCAGACCTGTGATTTTGAAAAAATCGCTGGTAAGGCGGTGTGCATAAGCTTCGTCGGTACTGTTGGCAATCCGGGCATATTGTACCATGGCAATGCTTTTCGAAATAATCCATACGCTTTCCGAAATCTGAACGCCAATGGAAAAAACCCCCAGGGTAGCCCTGTCGAAATACTTTTCAATGATATAGTAACTCAGGCGGTAATTAAACAGCTGCATAAAACTGGCCGCCTGCAGGTATCCGCCAAAGCGGAATGTATCCCTGAAAATAGCCCTGTTCCACCATCCCGAAAGGCTGGTATACCGATAAATAAGCAGGTAACTGATAAGGAATACACTGCCAAAAGAGATGTAAAGCGCTATAATATAAGCGCTTACGCTGAACAAGTGAAGACCTCCGAACAGAACCAGAAGCGAAGCCAGCACAAGCATTACCTGCAGCACAGCCAGCAGGTTAAACTGAAACACCTTTTCCTTGCCCAGCAACACATTCTGATTGATACTGAAGTAGGACTGCAGCAGTGATATCCAGAAAAGATCAAGCATATATTCATGCGGCACCAGTGAAAACCAACCGAGCAACAGGCTGCCGGCGGCCGAAACCACCACTGCCCATATCCAGGCAGGCATCAGCAGTTGCATCAGAGGATGCCGCGGCACCATATAAACCAGTGCACTGCCGCCTACTAAAGCGCTCACCATCTGAATAATACTAATACCCAGAACTACCAGCGACACTGTTCCAACCCCTTCGGCACCGAGCTTTCGCGCCAGCAACCATATGATGGCCAGGTTGAGCAGGGCTATGACAAGTCTTGAAGCTGTGGTGGAAATAATTTTCCGAATCACCTGCTGCCTCCCTTCTTATTTGAAATGAGGCCTAACCGCCTGAACAACTGCCACTTGAATGACGCGGGAGAGAAACGTTCACGCTTACAGTCGAAATACATATAGTCACCTGAGAATGAAAGGTTATGTATCCCTTTGAAACCCGGCGGGGGCTCCAGCGTACTTACCGGCATTTCAAGAAAACTGGTTTCGCTCAGCACTTTTATTTCATTGATGATAATGCGGCCACCATAGGTGTGCGAGCAATCTTGTGCAGGCCTGTACAAGTTTCCATCGAGACTGAATAAGGCGCCGGCCGGCCTGGCATTCGATATATCTGATTTAACAGGATTCAGCTCATGCGGCACAAAAGGGCCGTCAAGAGTATCGGCATGCCAGATGTGCAGCTCAATGTTGGTTGCATGAGCCGGGGTAAAAAACAGGTACCAATGGTTTTGATGAAAAACCAGTGTGGGATCTGCAGCTGCCATGTCAGGAACAAGGGTACGCTCATGCAGCAGCTTCATCCCTGCCACATCAAAACGATACAGCTCAATGGCTCCATGGCTGAGCGACTCCGGAACACAGTAAATTACATCATCGTGTCTGAAGGTAAACGGATACGACAAATGCCAGTCTTCTTCAAGCACTGGCACTGCAGGTGTAAATATGGCATCGCGCTCGCTGAACCAACTGGCAGCAATGCCAGCCTTGCGGGTGCGGTAATCATAGGCTTCAAACAGGGTAAGTAAGCGTTCCTGCTCACGTATTACAAAACCATCGGCATAATAACGGTCAGCACCGCCTGCCGACAGCCAATGAACCATTTGTTTATCGATAAGGTATCCTGTTCCCGTAACAACTTCGGCTGTCCGGGCCTTCATTAAGCCCGTTTGCCATTTTTCAGCAGCAAACATTTCCCTGAAATGGAAATATATTTTATTAAAGGCCTGCATAAAGAGAAACTGCATAAATGTGTAGTTCTCAGGCTCTTTTAAAATTTCAGCATTCGTAGGCGGGCTGTCAGATTCGGAGGGGAATGTTTGTTGGGTAACAATTTCGTGACACACTTCGGCCGGCCAGCTTTTCGATAGCTGAATAACCTGATCAAGGTTGGCCTGCCATGAATGGTTAATGGTGGGGAAAAAGCCTTTGCGAAGAATAATGCCATCATCGAGCGATTCGGTCAACCGTTGCAGGATGGCGCCGGTGATTTCATCCTTTTTCACAATTTCCCAAAATGCAGGAGGCACACCCCTGTATTTTTGCTCATCGCCATGATGAAATGACCATATTCCATAAGGTGCTGATTTTAAAATATCTCCCCTTATTATACCAAAGCCAAACTTTAAGATAAAATCAGGATGATGCGCTTCTATTTTTTCAATATCGGCAGGCTCGAAATATTGACTGAAGCGCCCCTTCATCTTCACCCTGCAACGCAAAACAGTAAGCTTTCCGAAGATGTCAGAACTGTCAACCCGGCTGAATGCTTTAGGCCTGAAAAAATGACGGTAATATTGCCTGAAAAACAACTGATGCCAGTTGTAATGAATCATTTTAGAAACCAGACTTTTAGCTATTACCTGCTCTTCTTCGGGCATTATCAGCAATACAGGCACGGCATATGAACTCTGCTGCAGGATATCAAGCACATCGCGCTGCCACTGTTGCAAAACAGCAGTGTTGCTCATGATGGCAAATTTCAGCACTCTCTTTTCTTCTGTCACTTTAATTGATATTTCCGATAGCACTGATATACAATTCTTTAAGCTTTTCAGCAACGGCGCGGCTACTCAGCTCAGCCTCTACCCTTTTGTGCATATCCGACGGTTTGTATTCAGGCAAGCGGTTTAATACATTTTCCAGTTCAACGGCGAGAATTTCAGCATCGCCGGTTTTCACAATTTTGCCATTCTCTTCGTTGATAAAAACGGCTAAATCGGCCACATCGGTGGCTACCACAGGTATGCCGCAAGCGAGAGCTTCAAACGCCACAATGCCAAAAGTTTCATAATTACTGGTAAGCGCCAGACAGGATGCCTGCTGAAGCTCTTCGGCCAGCTCATGGTCCTGAAGCACGCCTGTAAACCGCACCGTTTTATAACGCATATGCTTTCCGGCAACATATTTTTTGATTAGATCGTAATCATTCCCATCGCCAATCATCACTAATTCAATATCATGCCGATGTGTGGCAATATGTGCAACGGCATCCACCAGCATTTTCAGATTTTTCGACTTTTCCTCAAAACAGGTAATGCTCACAATTCTGAAAGGGCCTTTATATTTTTCGGCGGGCTTAAAAACGGCTGTATCCACTACATTAGGCAGCAGCTTTGTAGCAAACTGTAGTCCCTGCGCTTTCATGGCATTGGCCAACCGGTTTGAAACCACTGTTACAGCTTGTGCACGTTTGACCACCCTTTCAGTTAAAAAACGCCGCAACCAGCCTTTGTACTGCATATTTTCGGGATAGTAGCGCGACCAATGCTCTGTAATGACACAGGGCACTTTCCATTTATAAGCCAGCCAGCACGACAGCAGTGCCACCCGTGTGAGAATATGCGCATGTATCAAATCAGGCCGTCCCTGTTGCTGCACAGCCGTTTTTACGGCCAGATTCCAGGCAATAAGCTGACGGGCCATACCCGAAAGCCCTTCGGCTTTACGGTAACTAACCCGAACTTCGGTAAGCAGGCCAGCCGACTGTATGTCTGTTGAAAAAAGCTCCCTGCTTTTACCGGTAAGCCCCGGAGCAGCATAAACTACCGTCACCCGAAATCCGGCTTCAGTAGCTGCCAGTGCATGCTTTCTCACAAAAAGCCCCAGCATGGGATCTGCTGTGGAAGGGTACCAGCGTGGAATATAAAAAATATGCTTCGGCTCTGCTGTTTGCATAACTCTGAATTCAGCCCCAAAATTAAGGAAATTTAAGGGAATAGCCTATCCGAAAGAGAGAGGTATAACCGTATAGACGATTTATTTAATTTCAATTAATAATTCGCTGTAAAAATCTGACTGAAATGCGTAAACCAGTTATCGCATCATGTTGTATTGCACTACCAGCTGCCCCTGTTTATTCTGATGCTGCATAAATTGCAATAAATCATTGTCCTGTGCAATCACGTTCTGTTGAGCCACTGGGTTTTATTCGCTCCAGATACCGTGCTTAAACAGCTGAAACCACTTTTCAATATTCTGTTTATCTGTAAGTTCAATCTTTTCAAAAATCTCCCTGGCAAACTCAATTGGCGCCACGCCTTTGGCTGTAATGATATTTTGGCCGGTAACAGCCGGTTCATCTGCATAATTCAATGCTCCGGCATATGCAGGCGAAACGGCTTTCAGATAATAAAGATCGTTGCTTGTGTGTGTTACATGGTCTAAACATCCCTTTTGCCCCAGATAAAAGGTGGCTCCGCAAATGGCTGCAATACATTTATCTTGGGCAAATAAGGTATCAAGCAGGCCATCAATTGCGGTGTTGCCCCCTTTTTCCCATGCTGTCCCCCCGGGCAGTATAAGCATAAATATCTCATCCGGCTTAAGCTGTAACAGCGACATTTCCGGAGTCACATGCAAACCGCCCATTGAATGCACCGGTTTACCATCAAGAGTGAAACTTATTAATTCGAACTTATCACTTCTTTTTTTGATTTCTGGCATCAGATAGGCAATTTCCCAATCGGCGAAACCATCAAACAGAAATACACATATTTTCTTTTTCATGTGACATGGTGTTAATTACAAATTCTTAAAAACTGCGCTACAAAATCATCTCCTCAAGCATAAGCCTGCCTTTGTAAATAAAAAACAAGCAACCGCCTTTTTTTACAACCACCCTTTGCGCCATATCAAAGGATATTGCAATTTATTGTCCCAAAAAATTGCGGGCTCTTCTCTCTGCATTTTCGCGCAGATTATAATAATAAAAAGGGATATCAAAACTATGATAAACACCTAATCCCATTTTTCCTGAAATCTGAAACATGGCACTATCGTTTACACTGCTGCATAACAAAACCCCTTTAGCCAAATCAATACGGGCATCGGCAAAATGAGCCACCAACCCAAAGTGGCCTGCACTGTCAACTATCATATACGAGCCGAGGCTTTCAGATGCCGTTGCCAGGGTTTCATCCCTTTTCCAGTTAACAGGATTGATCACTGTTCCAATATTATTGCCCACAACAATATTTGCCCCTTGTACAACATCAGGCGACTGGGTGTTATAAGAAATGATCACACCCAAATCATCCGCATTTTCGGCAAACTTCAGATGCTTGTTTGCATTTAAATAATCAGCAGTTACCGGATATCCGATTACATATGCACACACCATCCGTGCATAAACGGCAGGATTTTTACGCATATAGTCCTGCAGTAAACACAACAATACATTGGCCCCCTGCGAATGCCCGACCAGGATATAAGGACGGCCATTATTGTAATGCTTTATGTAATAATCAAAAGCGGCTGTCACATCCTTCGCCGGAATTCCTGACATAACGTCCCACCTCTGCTCCTCAGAAAGTGAAAGTGTATATACGCCATCGGCCTGACGGTAATAGGGTGCAAAAACATTCCCAACAGTTTCAAAAGCACTTGCCTGCACATCAAAAGCACGTTGCGAGCCCATGAGCATCATTGGATTATCAATGGAACAATAGTTGGGTTCGTCCTGGCTCTCCTTAAACCAGGCTGTAGGATAAACATAAAAAATATCGACATCCTTTGTGTTATCGGCGGGAAGGGACAACCAATACTCCCCTTTTGCATAATCGGTTACAGTTGCAGTGTTGGTGGATGTTGATTTTTGGCACGACAGGATAACCAATGAACAAACGGGAACCAAAATAATTTTGAATAACTTCAGATTCATTTTCATCATTTCATCTATTTTTTTTATGACAAGCCCATATAAATTCAGCTTCAATGCATTAAACTAATTTCGATATCACAAATTTCAATAAATAATTTTACTTATCCGGTTTTTCACTGCCTTTTTTTGGGTTGGCCAATAAATTTTCCCTTACCCAGAACTCAACCATCCGTTTTATAAGGTCAAACGGAACGGGTTTATCAAGCGGAAACTGGACAGAGCCCTTCCCCTGTTTAAAGTGAGCCAACTCAGCTGAAAACTGCTGGTGGCCCGAAGGAGTGGCATAAAACCCGATGTGATGTTTAAAGCAGGCAAAATACACCAGCGGTTTGCCATTAAATTTGTAAGCAGGCATACCATATGCCATATTTTCGGCAGCTTCAGGAGCGGATTCTTTGATAATGACCCTGATGTGCAGGAGAATGGCCTGAACCTCTGCCGGAAACCCTGAAATATAATGGTCAACGTTATTCATCTGTTACTTATTGATGAAATTTTGATGCGGAAAAATCTAGAGAACCTCATTCAATATTCTTTTCTACGCCCTTCAATGCAGGCTTACCCCATCTATTCCCGTTCCCAGGCTATCGTCTGCCTAGATTTGCAGGATATTTACGCCAGGCGTTTGATCTCCAGTCTTGCTTTCCAAATCAGAAAGAGTAAGAAATTGGCAATATTTAGTTTAACCGGAGGGGGTTGCCGGAGTCGTGATGTTGCGCAGCGAGTGGGTTATAAATAAGGCATATTTTATTTTAAATGCTTTCATGCCGGGTTACAACTCATTCATTCGCAAAATACAACTGCAGTAAAGACAACAACTGGTCATGCCTTATGGGTTTTGAAATATAATTATCGCAACCAGCTTTCAGGGCCTTTTCTCTATCACCAGCGAGGGCAAAAGCAGTTTGGGCTATAATAATCACCTTTTCATTGAATTTTCGAATTTCACGGGGAGCTTGATATCCATTCATCCCGGGCATTTGAATATCCATGAGCACTAAATCAATATCAGTGTTCATCCGACAAATTTCAACCGCCTCCAGCCCTGTGGCAGCTTTAAGGATTTCACGGCTATACTTTTTCAGTTTTACAGACATTAACCTTTCTGAAGTTTCATCGTCCTCGGCAATAAGAACTTTCAAACCGGAAATATTTAAAGACAACGGGGGCACTTCATTTCCAGACACAACAGATGCATTTGGTTTTCTTTCTGCTTTCTTATGGATGGGTATGGTAAAAAAGAAAGTTGAGCCTTTAGATTCTTCACTTACCAACCAAATTCTTCCACCCAGCATTTCAACATGGGCTTTCGAAATAGTCAAACCGAGACCTGCGCCCTGCCTTGCCATTTTATCGCCAATATCAGCCTGTATAAAACGCTCAAAAACAGCTTCATGCCTTTCTTTCGGGATTCCTATTCCCGTGTCCTTTACGTAAAATTCAAATTCATCAGCTTTTTCAATATACCCAAATTCAATTGTTCCGGTATCGGTATACTTTATGGCATTTTTAACCAAATTGGAAAGAATTCCATACAACTTCTCCCCATCTGTTTGTATAATTGCTTCTTTACCGGATAAAGCGCAAGCAAAAGACAAGTTGAGTTTTTTTTGTCTGGCGTCCAGTATTAACGAATCATAAACAAATTGCATTTGATGGTTTATATTCGTTTCGGAAAGGTAAATGTCCATTATACCCGACTCTATCTTCGAAATGCTTATGATATCATTGATAAGATTAAGCATGCGGGCTCCGCTTTTCTCGATAATCCTGATATAATTCTGCTGTTCTTCACCCGTAAGTGTCGGTTTTTTCAACAAATCGGCAAAGCCAAGAATTCCGTTCATAGGTGTACGGATTTCATGACTCATATTTGCCAGGAAAGCTGATTTCAGTCGATCACTTTCTTCGGCTTTTTCCTTAGCCAGTCTTAACTGCGTTTTCTCCCTGATTAGTTCCTGATTCGCTTTTTTGATTTTGCCGGAATTTCTTTCAAACTGATATGCTCCTATAACAACCAGAACAGCTGCCGAAATCAGAAAAAAATTATTATTGATAAGCATGTATATTTCTGATAGCCCCGGCAAACCATCAGATTGCTCAAGCTTAAAAAAAACAGTCAGGTTGTATAAAACTATTGTAGAAAATGCAATATAAATGGTTGTATAAAAATTTATCCGGTAAATATAACTAGCCCAAAGCATTATCAAAATCAAACCAGCATAATATGTATTGTTAGCCATGTCGCCGGGCTTGCTTAAAGCTACCATTATCAGGATACCCAATTGACCGGAAGTAAGTAAAAGAAACAATACGGCTTTGCTATAACGATAAAATGGCTTGTAATATGATAGTAAGAAAGTTACAATGAGCATGGGGAATATGAATGCATACCGGATAATCCAGGCAATATTGTAGTTGGATGGCATGGCATAATAATCAAGCAAACCAAAGGCGCCATATATGACCATTCCAAAAATGAGTCCCAAGCGCAATATCCCCGGCGATAAATCTATATTATCAGCCAGTAAATTAGGAAGTCGGAGCCTTATACGCTTCACGTTTAGTTATTTTTACAGCTACAAGAAATAAAGAATCCAAGATAAACTAAAACATCACAAATGTAGCAATTATACATGGCTCTATCGGCAAGAATTATGCGCTTTAGCTCCCGAAAATTTTCAAAAAACTCCGCAACCGAATATTCCGGATGTATGCAGGCTTCCCATCCTGAAAAAGACCAGTCTTTGCTGTGCAAAACACAACTTTTCTCTATCAGCTGAGCAAATGAACAGATTCTTTGAGCTATCTATGCCCGGGAGACCTTTGCTTTTTAAGACTTCGTCAATTATTTGTCATGGCGCCCATAGCTTTAGCCCATAATTTGTACTGAATCCCATCCCCGGCTGCTGATTAACTCATCGCCCTGAAAAGGGAGCAATTCTGTCAAGGTTTATCGCCGGTACTTTATCCTACCGGAGCTTAACATCGCTTTGCGTACTGTTTATTGACGGCTGTTTTGTTTAATTATTCTGACAATGCGGTTATACATCACCTCCGACAAATTCCAGTTATAGCCATTAAAATCAACTGTATTTGTAAATTGAATAACCACCGCATCTATCTCTTTCTCATACCAGGCGAGGGTTTGATAACCAGGTATCAACCCTGTATGCCCAAATTTATATAATGAGCTATAGATTTCCTTTTCCTTCTCATCTTTAAATACTGATCCATTATTTAACGCCCTGATAAATTTCCCTAAATCTTCTGCAGTGGCCAACATTGAACCATTATCCTCTGTTTTTAAGTCTTTGTCGTAGCCCACATAGTAACCACTCATCACATCATTCATATCTACATCGTGAATGGAGCCAAATGTATGGTTTAAGTTCAGCGGCTTTAAAATCTCTTCTTTTACATATTCAAAATGGTCATAACCCAATACTTTATTCATCATTCGGCCGAGCAGTAAATAATTCGTGTTGGAATATTCATAATCGCGGTCAGGCTTAAAATTTGCAGGTTTATCCAGTATTAAGGCAAGCTTTTCATCATCATTTTTTTTCGGGTGAACCCAATAATTGTAGGAATCAGTATAATTGGGAATGCCACTCCGGTGTTGTACCATCATTTTCACGGTAATTTCGCCGGCATACTCAATTCTGTTGCCCAACTCAGGCAAATAATCAAGAAGCGTTTTATTCAGAGAGAGTTTGCCACTTCTTACCAGTTTTGCGACCGATAATGCATTGTACAGCTTACCCACACTGGCTATTTTGAACAAAGCATTGGGGTCGGCAGGTATTTTGTTTTCACGGTTTTTATAACCGGCTACGTACAATCTGGCAGGTTTTCCGGCTTCATCCACATAAACAACTATGCCGTCAAATCCATAATCCATGGCTTTATTCACCTGCTCCTGAACGGTTTCGGGCAAGGGTGCTAACCATGCCTTTACAATGGGCCATGGAACAAAAAATAATGAGATGACGGTCCCCACCAGCAATAATAGCTGAATGATTCGCTTTATGGTATTTTTCTGCATATTTCTTCGGGCTTTGCGTTGTGTAAAATGAGCCACAATGTACAAGTCACTTTACAAACTTAACATTTTTTATACACTTCAAGTCACAGGACCATAACAGACTGTCTTTTTCGTTGCCTGGCCGGCAAACTTTCAAGGTGAAGCCCTGCGGTTGCCTTCCATGCTTGAGAGAAAATTAAGGTTATGGCACCTGCAGGCCCGGGTATTATCTTTTCAATACCTTCTGCCCGGCATTTTGCTCAAGGTGTGAGATAAACCGGCCATAATGCCTGAAACATGCCCGTGGCAATATCAACCCAAAAACAATTCACCGGTTTTATAAGCAGCTGCCTGCAAATTCACGCTATTTCATTCCCAGCTTTTTGTTTTCTATTAACAGTTTTATTGACTCTTTCAACCTGAGCATAACGGTTTCTTCTCTTTTGGCTGTGGTTATCCAGAGAATATAATGTCGTTGATATGTGGGGGCCAGTTGATGAAAGTTTGTCAATGCGGGTTCATTTTCAGCAAATGCTTTCAGCATAAAATCAGGGATAGCTGTATCAAGTTCTTTGCTTTGCTTTTTTAAGGGCCTGCTCTCCCAGTCAATTTCCCCTGTTTTTAAGTAAACATCCACCTTTTCAAGCCCGGCTTTGGTCATTTTGCCCCTTTGAATGAGCGACATGACTATGTTTTTGTTGAGGTCAGACCAATTGGAAATATTTGTCCTTGGTGTAAATTTTCGCACATATTGGTCGTTGTTTACTTTTTTAATCAAGCTGTCAATCCACCCGAAACAGAGCGCCTCTTCCAGGGCTTCATGGTATGTGATACCCTCTGCCTTCAGATGCTTTTTATAAAATATCATCCAAATGCCCGGGCTCTTTTCATGATTAGTTTCTAACCAAAGGCGAAAAGATTCGCGACTCTCAAAAAATAAATGTTCAAGCTCTTTCATCACAATATTTTAAGCAAGGCAGCATTGGCCAACGCATCAGCAAAGTTATTCGCTGTTGTTTTCGGCTCTTTTAACCCCTGCAGTAAATTCCCAGATGCAATCCAGGCACTTTAACACGCTTGTATTACAGTTTTTTCAGAGCCAGCCCCGCTTATCTTTCACGTTAAGTTCACCAGGATTTTGCCCAAATGATGCATTCATTACTACCCGAAATACTTTTCAATCAAGCTTTGTAATACCTCTTTTTTTACAGGTTTCGATATATAATCATTACAGCCTGCTGCCATTACTTTTTCGCGGTCGCCTGAAAGTGCATATGCTGTTTGGGCTATGATGATTACCTCCTTGTTGAACTCCCTGATTTGCCGGGAGGCTTCATAACCGCCCATTTCAGGCATTTGAATATCCATCAGGATTAAATCAATGTCAGGATGACGAAGGCAAAGTTCTACGGCTTCCTTTCCGGTTTCCGCCATTAATATCTGTTTGCCACAATCCTTCAACAGAATGGAAAGATAGTTCATGGACACCTCATCATCTTCAGCAATCAAAACTTTCAGTCCTTTTGTTTTGGAATTTAAATTGCCATTATCCGATAAGACTGCATCAGCATTGGCCTGTTTCTCTTCTGATTTCGCAGCAGGCAAGGTAAAATAAAATGTTGAGCCTTTTCCCTCTTCACTTTCGACCCATATTTTGCCGCCTAGCATCTCAACATAAGATTTTGCAATTGCCAGACCTAATCCCGAACCTTCAAAAACCTTTGTATCCCGGATATCGGCCTGTTCGAAACGATTAAATATGGCATTGAGACGATTGGCCGGAATACCAATACCAGTATCTTTTATATAAAATTCAATAACAGACGCCTGAATTTGACAGCTGATAGAAATTGTTCCGGCCTGCGTGTATTTGATGGCGTTTTTGATAAGGTTTGTAAGGATGGAATCCAGTTTATTTTTATCGGTATTAAGATTTCTGTTTTCTTCAGGAAGTAATTTTTCCAAACTCAGTTTCAATCCTTTTTCTGATGCTTCCTGCGTAAAGAATTGAACCAATTCAACAACCCTTTTATTAAAATCAACAGCTTCATACCTGAGGTCTGCCAATCCGGCTTCTAATTTTGAGATTTCGATAATATCATTCACGGTGTTCAGCATACGCTGCCCGCTTTTATGAACGATTTTAATATAGTTTTCTTTTTCTTCATTGTTTAAATCAGGTTTTAAAAGCAGGTTTGTAAAACCAAGTATACCGTTCATGGGGGTGCGTATTTCATGGCTCATGTTGGCCAGGAAGGCTGACTTCAGGCGGTCGCTTTCTTCGGCCTTTTCTTTGGCTTTCTCAAGATTTTCGATTAATGAAATTCTTTCTGAAATCTTCCAGACAGCGTCCATCAGAAGTGTCAGCTGGCGAATGTCAGCATTATTGTAATCCTGTTCTTTATTGGCTACACCTGCTACCGCAACAATTCTTTCACCGATTATAACGGGGATGGTCAGGAATTTCGACAATTGGATATGTCCCCGGGGAGTGCCATGCTTTATCGGATTATCTTCAGCATAATTGTTCAATACAATAGGTTTCCGTTGCCTGACAGCTTCTCCCCAGCAGCCTGTTTTGTCCAGATCGTAAGTAATTTGCGGATCCCTTACCGTGCATTCATTCATCACCTCCTTCGACCAGGTGTTAAGAATAAACTGCCGGGTAGTTTCATTATAGAAATAAATATATCCTATTTTACTGTAGGTCAATTTAATGGCTTCTTCGAGTGCATAATCCAGAAGCTCCTGTATGGATGTAGTTTGTAGTTGAGAAATTCGCAGCAAACTTTCCAGCCGCTCGTTTTGTTGCTCTATCTCCTTATTTTGAAGAAGTTGTAACCGTTCGCTTTCTTCGGCCTTTTCCTTGGCTTTAATCATTTCCAGCTCAAAACGCTTTTTTTCAGTAACATCGTTAAAAACTACCGCAAACTTGTTTCCCTCCAGCTTATATGCAAAAACATTAAAGTATTTTTGGGTAGCCTCGTTGTAATCAACAAATTCCTCAGACATTCCCGTTAACACAATTTTCCCGTACCTGTCAATCCAACTTTGCTCAATAGCAGGCATAATTTCTCTGATTGATTTGCCAATAACAGATGAAGCCTCTATTCCAACCACTTTTTCCCACATCGGGTTCACTTCCAAAAGGATATAATCAAGTGGTTCTCCCTTTTCGTTGAATATCATTTCATGCAGCCCAAACGCACTTATCAAGTTGGAAAACAGCCCCCTGTATTTTTTCTCGCTATCCTCCATACTTTCCAGGGCATTGATCAATTGCTGTTCGGCTTTTAAAAACCCGGTAATATCTCTTAAAAAAACGACTATTCTTTCATTTAATTCCGGTACAACTTTTACACTCGCTTCTACATTGTAAACACTTCCATCTTTTTTACGATGCACTGATAAAAATCTATCTTCTCCCTTTTTCAGCACTTTTATCATGTGATTATCTACTTCAAGCGCTGATTCGTTGGCTTCTATATCAGATATTCTCATGGTGAGTAGTTCCTGCCGGGTATATCCGCTCATTTTACAATAGGCATCATTTACTTCAAAAATATTTCCCTTGAAATCGGTTAACCAAAACCCGTCATAGGCTGTTTGAAGAATTGCCCTGTTTTGAACCTCGTTTTTTTCTGCAAGTTCCTTAGCCTGAAGCAAACTCTGCTGGTATTCTATTTGCCGTGTAATATCTACAATCTGTGCAATAAAAAAAGATTTCGACAAATCGGGTCCTCTGACAATGGCTACATTTAAATTTCCCCAAACAATACGCCCTGTTTTCGTCACATATCTTTTTGAAACGCTAAAGCGCGCCAGTTTACCTTGAACACAGGCAGCCAGCTCATCCTGTCCAATATTTTTATCGTCAAAATAAGTAACATCCTCAATAAACATATTTTCAAGTTCCACATTGGTATACTCCAACATCCTGCAAAAAAACTTGTTGACCTTTGTGAATCGCTTTTGTGTATTCACCAAAGCCATTCCGATTCCCGAATGTTCAAAAGCGTTTTGAAATTTCAGTTTACTTTCTTCTTCGTTCTCCCTGGCTTTTTTTAATTGCTGTTCAACATTCTTAATGTCTGTAATATCATGATGTGCCCCCAACATTCTGATTGGTTTTCCACTTTCATCCCGGATAGCCAAACCGCGGCAACGAATCCATATCGTTGATCCGTTTTTATGCGTGTATCTTACAATCTGATCGTACGGATGAGCAGGATCTTCGCAATGTTTTGTAAAATTATCCAATGCAACTTTTAAATCATCAGGGTTGATGATGTTTTGCCAGGCACTTGATTTATGCGGCATTTCTTCAGGATTGTAACCCAAAACCGTCCAGAACTTCGGATTCATCCACTCATTTTCAGGATTTTCGATATCCCAGTACCAAAGTCCGTCAAGCGATGACGCCTGAATAAAATCAAAAATGGATTCATCACTTTTGATTAATTCATAAAGTTCCTTTTTTAGATAATTATCAGTCATTGAATTAGTTTTTGTCAGGGTTTTAGTACAATCGGTTATTCCATTTGACTTCTATGAAGAGTCTGCTCCCCCATACAATCAACAATACTTCCCTTCGCACATTTACAGTTTCCATAAAGGCTCCTGCTGTATGGCATTTAATTGTTTCGCAACTTCCCTGAATTCAATGGATGGATGATTGAGTGAATGCTCTTCACCGGGAAATAATGACTGCATTGCTCTTCCTCAATACTTATCCCGCATTAATTTAAACTTGCCTTAACAAAATCCAACCCCGATAAAATATCTATTTCAAATATACCCGATTCTTTCTCATATTCAATATTTGTATGAAAATATTTTGGGGGCACGGCTATTCTTCAGAAACAGAAAATCATTATTTCCTTAATTCAATAATACCTGCCCTATTTTTCTTAAAATCCTATTCACAAAAGCCAGCAAGTATATAGCCGGAATCAGGGATGCAGTTCAAGCGATTAACCCCCATGTCTGTGAAGCTCAATTAACAACAGCAAATATCTTTTTCTTCACTTTTCATCCGGGGAGACGTCCAAACTTATTTATTGCTTCCAGCGACTCGTCCCAGCTCGCTTTATTTGTGATAAAAATATGAGCATCAGGCCGTTTTTCCAGCTTAGTATCCAGGCATCCTGCCGGAACAACTAAAAGTTTACCATCCATTTGCAAATGAGGTAAAGCCGAACCACAATGGACACAAAAGGCTTTCACATGATTGCTTCTGGACGGTTGATATGTCTTGATTTCTGTCTCTTTTTTTATCCATTCAAGTTTAGCTGTCGTCGAAAATAAATTGGCAGCATGAGCAGACCCTGTATCTTTCCTGCAATATCTGCAATGACATAAATAAAAATGCTCAAAGTTACCTGTAACTTTAAATTTAACTCCTTTGCACAAACAAGAACCCACGTATTCCATGTAATCCGTTACTTTTTAATTGCTCAACTGAACAGACCCGCATTTTGCGGCATTAACCAGAAATTGCACAATTACAGATTGTACAACACTTTACGGCCATACGGTTACGCTGTTTAACCGGGCAGCAAGCCTGGCATCAAACACCTTCCCTGCCATAACCCTGACAAAACCAGTGCATCCGGCCACTGTCAGTATAAAATCATACACCTATTTTTTTGCGTATTTTCTCGTATTATTCTCAGGATCGGTTAGCGTTAAAACAGCATCTGAAAATTTAAAATTGCATTCAACAGTTTTACTCATTTCAAAAAAGTCCAGAACAATTTTATCGTCCTTAACCGTCCATTTGTAATTGAACTTTTGTTCGTTCTTCACCGGCTTGCCACCGGAATGTTTCTTTTCTGTTTCAACCATCCAATAACCCGATCCATCATCATTGAACACAAAATTATATGTCACTTTTTCTTCATCATTCACTGAATCCCCGCTTGAATAATCATAATTTCTCTGCACCACAAACCAATGACCAATTAATGATTTTGAAATTGAATCACTCGCCCCGACATGATGAATGATCCCCATAAACAGGAACATGAATAAATAAGTTCTTTTCATTTTGATAACCTCCATTGTTTTTATTTGATAGTTTATATTGATATTTTATGGCTGATGAACCAAATGACACCCTGGCAGTATAGCTTTTTCAAAAATAGCAGTTTCTTCCGTTTTTCAAACATGATTTGCCTGAAAACATGCCTTTCACCGTCGCCTGGTACATCAACAGGCCAAAGGAGGCATTGCAGGCAAGGTTTATCGCCGGCTCTGTCAGAAAACGCGACCGCACCTCATGCACTTCATTGGCAGCCACTTGATTTATGGCCCTATCTGTTCAATTCCAATTTATAATGATATAAATTTCCTGACTCCCCCGTTCTGACGAAGTGATTCTTTTCAAGCACCCGAAACGATGCCGTATTGGTTTTATCAGTCGAAGCCATGATTGATTTTACCTTCGGCTGCATGTAAGCCCAATCAACTAAGCCCTTTACCATTTCTGTCATAAATCCCTGATTCTGAAACTCCTCATAAGTGCCATAACCAATTTCTATTTCACCCTCAGCATTGGGCTCTCCATAAATGCACAGGTCGCCCACCATTCTGTTTTCAGTTTTATAAATGGCTGTCCAGATGGTTGAATACAAATAGTTTTTGCTTTTATCCCTCACATTTGGAATAATGGTCTGCTCTAATGCTTCCTGAAGCTCTGCTGAAACCGACCTTGCCGATTTATTCAGCCTGAGCTCCAATTCCAGAGAGTTATCGCATTTTGCATATTTGATTAACTGCTCATAAGTTAATGGCCTTAATATCAGTCGTTCTGTTTCAATCATTTCAGATTAATCTAAATTAAACCCGGCACCGCCTGCGCAGGAAAGCTTTTTCAATCCCGAAGTTTCGGGATAAAACCCGATTTATTCTTTCATTCAGGCATAATCGCGTTTTCTCAAATTCAATTTTACCTTCAATCCATTTTCTGTGCAGCGCCCATCACTATCGCAAAGTAAATCTAGTCCGGCAATGGAATCAGGCACACCGTGGCTTCACAAGGGGTGCCGGAGAAAATCAGGTGCACGGCTGTTACCCTGCGTTTTTAATCCATGCCTGTCAATACATTTTCATTCACCGGCACTTGAGGTTCAGCATCATCCGATTCTGTATCCGGAATATATTTTAATAAAATCAATCCATCTCCTATCTGCTCATCTGTAACTAAAAATACAGGTTCATCTTCATTTTGTTCTAATTTTGAACCAATTGCATATACCATATCCATTTCACTAAACGTTTCAATTTCCAGATTGGCATCCAAATTAACTTCACCATCAATTAAGTCCATTCCACAGCTTTCATGGCTGCCCAGGTCCAGGGCTTTATTTATTAAAATCATCGTCGAACTGTTCGCAAATAAATAATTGGCATAACAATGTTCATGCTTATGATGAAAATCCCTTTCAAACTCCGTTAATACATCCATAAACCATTCACGGGTTTCGATGTGAAGACCTTCCTGATTAAATTTTTCGGGCTGGAATTTGTAATAATCCTGCAATACCATATGTTTATTTTTTATTTGGCTGCATTCAGGCAACAAATACAACCGGGTTCGTTATTGTTAGCTTTTGAAATCGCTGTAAAAGGGAGTAAGCTTCCCCACAAAACAGCACTGTTTATTCCATTCTTAAAGCCTTTTTAAATGGCCTTTAAAAAGGCTTTCATTTGAATTTAAAACCATCAGGCATCAGCGTATCGCACAACCTTTGCAACTGTTCAATCACTGCCCGAAGCAGCCATTGCGCTGTCAGAAAAAAACCGGCACACAAAGGGCAATGTCAGGGGCTTTGAGAGGGCAGTCTGTCAGTGTGTCCGGTAAAGGGTTTCAAACCATTTCCTGTCAGGAACACAAAAGCTGAAACGGGCTGCAATCCCTGCCATAGCTCTGAACCCCTTATTGGCTGTACCGCACGGCGCGATTAGTACTTATTTTTGTTCAGGTCTTTTTTATAGTTCCTGAGGATTTTTCCAAATGCTTTGTCTTTTCTTCGTTTCTCCGCAATTGTTGATTCAAAATGAGCTTTCTCTCTTTCCATTTTCAAGTAATTTTCATAGGAAGCCTTGTCTATTTCACCCTTTTCAATGGCTTCAAGAACCAAACAACCCATCTCATTTGTGTGGGTACAATCTTTAAACCTGCAATTTTCCGAAAGTCTGAATATTATATCGAAGGTTGTGGCCAATCCATCAGCTGTATCAACGATGCCAACTTCTCTCATTCCCGGATTGTCAACAAGTATTCCGCCATTTTCAAGCACAATTAATTCTCTGTGACTTGTAACGTGCCTTCCTTTGTTTGTGCTTTGGCTAATTGCATCAGTTTTCATTACAGGCCTTCCTGAAAGATTATTCAACAAGGTAGATTTTCCAACGCCCGAAGAGCCAAGCATACAAAAAGTCTTACCTTTTTCCATGATCAGTTTTAAAGCTTCATATCCTTCCTGTGTTTCATTGCTGATGGCAAAAACTGAAATATTGCCGATTCGTTGAATGATACTATCGATAATTTCATTTTTAGATGGTTCGTTTATCAAATCAGTTTTCGTCAGTACAATTATCGGAACTATTTTAGATGAATAACAAATAGTCAGGTATCTTTCAAGTCTGTTGATATTAAAATCCCTGTCGACAGCTTGAACCAACAGCGCATAATCTATATTTGCCGCAATTATTTGTATTTCTCCAAACTGACTAACGGCTTGTCTGGCAATCATTGAAAACCGTGGCAGTATTTGATGAATAAGCGAAAAATCAGCATCATAAGTTGTCAATGCAACCCAATCTCCTACTGCGGGAAAATCCTCCCGATTTTTCGCCGAAAACCGCAAACTCCCTGTTATCTCGGCTTCATATTCTCCGTTCTCTGTCCTGACAATATATCTTTCCTTGTGTTCAGAAATAACCCTGCCAATCTCAAAATCCTTCAGCTTATGCTCAATCCTTAACTTTTCAAGCTTCTCATTATACCCTAAATCTTCCAATTTCATTTCAGTTACCAGTTTAAGCCTGTTATTTCAATATTCGCACCACGCGTTTACCAACACAAACTTAACACTTTTCCTTTACTTTTTCTCCATGGCAGAATGATAAACGCGGGTAAAAGGTACGACCCCCAACGGGGTCGGATTCATGGATTGACATCCCATTTTCTATAAACATTTCACCCCTCCGGGGTGGTATTTCTTTTCAGCATTGAAATGTAGTTCAACCGTTAACCGGGGACAAAGGACAAGCTCAGCGAAGCTCATATTCGCCGGGCTTTCGCTTTGGCGGAACAGGGCTTGCACGCCGCTCAAATTCCTATTTGTTTTAGCTCGTTTTTTATCGTACCATTAAAAGTAAGTATTTACAGCAAATTTAAATTGGTCAATAAATATTTCTTTAAAACTAGATATATTATTCTGTTCATAAAATAAAAGCATTGCTTTCTTATATTCAACAGAGTCAACAGTTCTAAATGAAACAGGACAATACTTATAATTCATTAAAATAGCATTACTTACAATTCTTGCCGTTCTTTTATTTCCATCTGCAAAGGGTTGGATATATGAAATTAGCACCAACAAGAGCAATGCTTTTTCGAAGATATTTTCTTTGCTATTCACCAACTCACACATATTCGAAAGGGCTTCTGAAATTTGAAACTCATTATCAAGAGGGCGATAATTTGTTCCCGAAATACCTATTCTTCCTTTTCTTATGTTCTTGTCTACCCCGAGTTCTTTTATCAGTAAACTATGTATGTCTTCAATTTTCGAAACTGATAATGGAATCAGATAATCAGGGTTTTCAACTATAAAGTCAATGGCTTCCTTGTGATTTAGAAGCATAACAGCTTCTTCTTTTGTTTTGCCTGATGCAGTTTCCTTTTCCTTAAAAAGTCTTTCCGTTTCCAGCAGAGAATATGTATTTCCTTCAATCTGAGACGATTTCCAACTTAAGTCAATAGCTAACCGTTCTAATTCCTTTTTGTATTCTATTTCAGATAGTTGTGAAATATTCTTTTCGAATTTCTTTTGAAGTAAACTTAACTGCTCTAATTCATTTGATGTGAATACGCTACACACTTTGAGGGTCTCTGAGATGAGTTGTAAATTAAAACTTTCCTTAATTACTCTTTCATCAATTTCCTTTTCAAAGTATTTCTCTTTGTCGACAGGGTATAGAATTTCATAAGTAGGTGATATCAAGTATTTCGTTGATTTTCCCTGTCCCTTTTTTGTTAAGAGATTTTCATCGATTAACTTGGAAAGTAATCTTTTTACAGTAGCATAACTAATCGATGTCGAAAGACTATCAAATATTTCACTTGAAGAAACTTCTTGGTTTTTCTTTATAAGCTCAATTATTTCTAATTCTCTTTTATCAATCATAGAGTTTTAATTTACGGCTCACAAATATAATTATTATGGCTCAAATAGTCGTAATATTGAGCCGTATTTTCTTTCAAGATGAGCTACAACGTCCTTAACAAATTAGCAGAATGTAAGCAATGTATTATACGCATTGTTGAACTAAATCCCGCCTGCGCGGGATAGCTTCATCAAAAATACCCGATTCTTTCCGTTATTCAGGAATTATTCACAACAAAAATTTCTGATATGAGAAAAAAATCGGGTTTTATCCCGAAACTTCGGGATTGAACAGGCTGTTGAATGTAGTTTAACCGGTAACCGAGAACGAAGGACGAGCTCAGCGAAGCTCATATTCGCCGGGCTTTCGCTTTGGCGGAACAGGGCTTGCACGCCGATTTAATTCCTGTTTGCTGGCCACAGTTATATTTTTTCTTTCAATGTTTTAATCTCAATATATGCCGATTCAGTAACAGATTTTTCTTTGAAATTAGTTATTGTTTTCTCTCCGTTTTCTTTTGAAACAATCAAGTACGGAGGCTTTTCTGAATGAATAAGCAATCGACATTTTCCAAATTCATTAAGGTCGAAAAACCCTTTTTTAACTGTTCCAAAACTAAATCCATTTGTCCGCATTTTGATTTCTGGAAGGCTGTCAACCAGTTTAACACTTTCTATCTCGGCAATTTTAAATTCAATTCCATACATGCCTGAAAATTGAACCGAATCTTTATTGAAAATTACCTTTGAAGGAATAAGTCCATAAGTTATAAGTACAATCGCCAATATAAAACCCAATCCAGGAATCAAATATGTAAGTTTAGTTTTCTTCTTCTTGTTATTGTCAAACCTTTGTGCTTTAACCACCAAAACAGTCACCCCAACTATAGTAACTATCAGTATCATTGAGTTGGCTATCATTGTAAAGCCAATCCATTTAAATAAATAATATCCGATTATAATTGACAATCCGATAATAATTAATCCATTGCGCATATAAGTCGATAAACCGTCAATGTCCACATTTTTCTTTTGCTCTGCGGACATGGTGTTGTATCCAGCAATCAAATCAGGTGCAGATTTTACTAAAAATCCAATCCCAATCATGAATAATCCTACAACTAAATTAAGTATATCCATTGTCTGTCTGTTTTGAAAAATTGTGGCCAGCGGCCGAAGCTAAGTGCAGGCGGGCATTTCAAAGCAATCAACATTTAATAAACCACTATGCTTATTAAATGTATGATGCTTCAAATCAGCACTATCTGCCCGCTTGCATTTAGCTTTTGTTATGAGCATTTTATCATTTCCCTTTACCCTTTTTCAAACTTACCGAAAACAGCA
>JACJXH010000004.1:300000-403038 GCA_020636745.1 Lentimicrobiaceae bacterium
GCCCGCAAAGCCATAGCCGGTTACCTCGAACTGGCACCCTCACTTACAGCATTTGGCAATACAAATCCAACCTCTTATTTCAGGCTTGTTCCGCATCAGGAAGCACCCACCAATATTTGCTGGGGCGATCGCAACAGAAGTGTACTTGTAAGAGTACCTTTGGGATGGACCGGTGAAAACAAGATGATATACCATGCCAATCCACTTGAAAAACCTGAAAATGAAGACTTCTCGCAGCTTCAGACAGTAGAATTCCGTTGCCCGGATGGATCTGCCGATATTTATCTGCTACTTGCCGGACTTACAGTAGCTGCCCGCTATGGCCTTGAACTTGAAAATGCACTTGAAATCGCAGATAAAACCTACGTTGATGTGAATATATTTGACGAAAATCACAAAGATCGGTTAAATGAACTGAATAAATTACCGGTATCATGTTGGGAATCGGCTGATATGCTTGAAAAACAAGCCGAAATCTACAAACAGTATGGCGTTTTCTCCCAGGCAGTTATTGATGGAATTGCACGCAAACTGCGCAGCTTTCAAGATGAAAACCTTCGTCAGGAGGTGCATTGCAACAAGGAAAAAATAATTGGCCTTGTCAATGACCACTTCCACTGCGGATAATTAGTCCGAGAAATTCAGAATCCTTCATAGCCTGTTGAAACAAAGTGAATTGACACCACTTGATGCAAACATCCCTATGAAGGATTTTTCTTTGTCTTTCCTTTGAAACGAATCAGTTTTCTGCCAAGAAAAACCCTTCTGAGCCAGAAAGGCAAAACCAGTGCGCCTATTATCAGATAAGGATAATATGTGATAAGACGCCACGAAAAAGCAACCAGTGTGGTAAGATCTCCAGCCGGCCCTGCAATGTATTCGCGAAGAAAAACGGGGAAGAAATATTCTGCGATACCACTTCCTCCCGGTGTGGGACTTACCAGCATAATTACCCACATCATAAGCTGGCGTGCATAAATCAACAAATTCTCTGAAACGCCCATCACACCAGTAAACCCCATTATCAGGAAATTAACCACCCAAAACCTGGCCGTCCAGGAGAAAAAAGTTGAGCCAAAAGCTTTCAGCCAAAACATGACAGACTTCCCCTTTAACTCAGAAGACGCCGCAATTAACTGATTACCTGTTTCTTCAGCCGCATTTTGGAAACGATGCAGCACCTTTAGGGTGGTAGCTTTTATCAATAACCATTTTACACCCGAAGGATGAAAAAATACGCCATAACTCAGAAGCAATGTTAAAAAAGCAATAATGATGTAGCCCGCTAAAAAAACGCCCATCGGCCCAACCTCGAAACCCAACAGATGAAAGGATGAACCAACCACAGACAACCTTTCAAAGCCTGCAATAGCAAAAACCAACGGCACCATCAGAATGTAAAACAGTTCATCAAGCAGGGCAGTAACCATAACAATGGCTGCTGAGCGCCCCGTGCCCAACTTTTCTTTGCTTAAAATAAAAATAGCTATGGCTGACCCGCCCACTACCGAAGGCGTAACACTGGACGCAAATTCCCATAAAAAAATCACATCAAAAGACTTTCGCCAGCTTAAAGCTTTATCTGTCAGCAATCTGATGCGATACATATACGCCAAATCCCTGACAGTCACCAGCAAAAGAGCTGTAACAAAATAAGAAACAGAATACCAGGTAATCTGAATAGAGTTGAGGGCACTGTGCGAAACATCATTGTATATCATGTAGCCAATAACGGCCAATCCGATAATCACCGGAATGATTACCCGGTGAAAAGCAAAAATATTAAGAATCTTTCGCTGATGACTTGCCATATTTTCTATCAGAAACCAAATGCCACTTTCCAGTCAATGAACAGTTCTACCGAACCTAAGTTTCAAACAAACCGTCACATTTTTACTTAAGCTAAAGTAGTATTATTAACCCACAATTTAAGACTTGCGCCATATTGTCATTATAAAAATAGCCATAATGCCATTTTGTCCGCTTTTCAACCCTGAAATAACAAATTTTTGCATTGGCATTAAACTTGAAAAGAGGAGAACAATAAAATTAAAACAAAAACTAAAAAAAAGGAGAACCATATTATGACACTCGTTCGTTTTAACCAACAACCTGCATTAGCAGATGTAATTGACCAGATATTCTATAACCAGAACCGTCAGACATCAGGCTGTGGCACACCAGTTAACATTTACAAAACAGACGATTCCTTTGTAATCGAACTGGCTGTTCCCGGATATTCCAAGGAAGAAATCTCTATCAACCTGGAGCAGCAGACACTGAAAATATCAGCCGAAGCCAAACAGCGCGACATTAAGGACGACAAATTTTTACGCCGTGAATTTGGTTTTAATGGCATTAACCGCAGTTTTGTTTTGCCAAAAACCATTGACACTGAAACCATTAGTGCTGACTTCCGCGACGGAATTCTTAAAATAAACCTGCTCATAAAACAGGAAACCCTGATTAAGAAAGAGATTAGCATCTCTTAATCAACGAATTAAACAATAAAGAATGCCGCAGAAAACCTTTTCTGCGGCTTTCTTATTTTATGCTGAAAATTCATGACATTTGCGCCGGATTATTCACATTTTTCATGATCAAAGAAACCACTCTGGCACATTTGGGCCTTTTCACCTCGGGCCTGCTATTTGGCGCGAGCTATTGGATTGCCAAAGGGCTCATGCCTGATTTTATGCAACCCATGCAAATTATTTTCTGCAGAGGACTTGTAGCTCTGGCACTTTTCTGGCTGGTTTCACTTTTTCAAAAACCCACAATTATTCAGCCTAAAGACCACGCAATGCTTGCCATATGCGGACTTTTGGGCATTACCATCAATCAGGCCTTCTTTTTTTGGGGCTTAAGCTACACAAGCCCGGTTGACACCTCACTGATTCATTCGGCAAGCCCCGCCATGGTTATGCTTTTTTCCGCCATCATTGCCAAAGAGCGGCCCGGCATCTCAGGCATCGGAGGGATAGCGCTAGGTGCATTAGGCTCCGTAATTTTGATTTATCAGGGCAAAAATGCTACCGGCGGAAACAACCACCTGCTTGGCAACTCCCTGATATTTATCAACATTATGGCTTACAGCCTGTATCTTGTATTGGTAAAGCCATTGATGACAAGGTATAATGCTGTAGCGGTAATGAAATGGTCATTTGCCTATGGATTTCTGTTTATGCTCCCTTTTTGCTATAAATCTGCATACACCATACAATGGGCACAATTAACGGCAAATGCCTGGTTTGCCATTACCTACATTGTAATTGGCACCACTTTTATCGCTTATTTGCTAACCACTTTTTCTTTAAAATCGCTCAGTGCAGGAGTAGCCGGATACTATATTTACATGCAACCGGTTATTGCAGCGGCAATGGGCATACTCATTTACGGTGAAACCATTTCGGCGAGCAAAATTCTGGCAGCAATTCTGGTTTTTGCCGGCATTTTTATGATAAACAAACGGCTGTCATTAAAACAGATGCCTGAAAGGAATAAGCAGCCATCCAAATAACTTTTGAATTAAAGGCCTGCGCAACCATGACTCCATATTAAATCCTTCGCAATTGAGCATGGTTTCGTCCAAATGTGCTTTTATCAGATGCTGAATTCTTGGGTCGGTTCCAACCAGCACAATCTCATGCTGATACCTGAAACTTCTGTAATCGAAATTTGCCGAACCAATAGCAAAAACCTGATTATCAATAAGCAAGCATTTTGCGTGCAGATTACCCGGGGTATAAAAGTGCAGCTTGATTCCATTTTTGTAGTAAAAACCCATATACTTATCCCTTAAGAAATCAACCAACCTCACATCCGAGTGTAATGGCATAATCACCTTAACATTTACCCCCCGGCGGGCAGCGAGCATCATTTGTCTCCTCAATTTAAAACCCGGGAGAAAGTAAGGAGTTTCAATAATAACCTCATGTTTGGCTTTTTGAATCAGGCTTTCGTAGCGCCTTTTCACCTGCTGCCTGTATATTGAAGGCAAATCCTGAAGAATTTCAAACCCTTTAAAATGTATGGCCCTGCGGTACGAAAACTTATTGAAAATATACTTTCTGTAAAGCTTAAAACTGTTCAGAAATGACTTTCTGAATAAGGACGAAATAGTTCCTTCAAGCCTTAACATGGATTCGCGCCATTTCAATGAATAACCTGTTATATTGGCTGAGCCCAGATAAGTAATTCTATCATCTACAATCAATAATTTGCGATGATTCCGCCGGTGATTGCGTGTAAAAAAATCGACAAAAAATTTTATCTTGGCAAAATAACGAACCTCTCCTCCATTGCTGGTTACAGGCAAGAAAAACGTATTTGAAGGAGGCGTACCCCATGAATCGAGCAACACTTTTACCTGAACGCCCTGCCGGCATTTTTCAGCAAGCAAATCCCTGAACTTCTCTCCGTTTTTATCATAAGCAAACTTATATGTTTCCAGATAAACAAACTTTTCAGCTGAAGCTATATCCTCAAGCATTGCTTTGTAAATTAAAGCAGGATCCGTAAAAAGCCGGGCTTTCTCAACAGCGTCGTAATTCATAAAAATGGAGTCAAACCTAATTAATGACAAAAATATTAAATCCCTTCACCTCTTTTACTTCTCATCACAAGAAATATCAAGCCAGCAAAACTCCGGCTTTGCGCGCATTTGTCATGAACAGTAAAAACAACAGGAGAAAAACCAGACAGAGAGTAACCAACTTTCATCTATTGGCACAACTATCAGGCTAAATGTAAAGAATCAATAGTCAAAAAAATCTGCTGAAAACAAGAAATCAGCCCAAAACGAGCTGCTTGATTTTGTCGGCATTCTTCATAGAAAGACCTTTGCAAAATATCTGACTTCGCGAATAGGATTTGATAAAAACAGATGCCCCGACTCCAATCTTCTTCACTTCAACATTTACAACATTCCTGAGTGGAATAGAGATATACCTTATGGGCGAAAACGGATTTTTCTTTTGCTTAATCGTTATATAAGTATCGTCAATCTCGATAATATCGGAACTCAGCAACGAGCCGCCATGAATAAAATCAGCACTAAATTTATAGAATCTTGAAGGTGACATCATCTTATTAAAACATAAAATTAACAATTAGTTATACAAACCCTGAACAGAAGTTTCCATTACATCCACCTGAATTCTCCTGCAAAAACATTTCTCATGCATTTCAACGATCTTAGTCAATTCTTCGACATTGTATGCCTTCAAAATATTATATGACTCTCTTAAACTCAGGCACGAAGCATTCAGCCTGAAAGGACAAGTAGCATTTCTCTTGCCTGCCGGACATTGCCTGACCAGGCCAAGCGCTTTAACAACTAAATAATTTCTTTCCATAACAGCTGAATCTTTTCACAGGCAGACATCTTAAACCATCAACACCCCAAAAACAACCATATTTACCTGATGTATCACATTTCAGTTCATAACTATCTGCCTGCGTGCATTTATATTTTGCAATAAGCATTTTGACATTTTTTTAACCTTTTTTCAAACCGGCCGAAAACATTAAACCAGGGTAATTCCCTGATAAATCATAATACCTCCTTTTAGCGGGAGATGTAAAGATGTTAGCAAACTGATACTCCCCTGAAAATTATAAAGAACGCCCGCATTAAACCCTGACATTGGTTTGTTTTTAAAAGTAAGTGCACCGTATTGCGTTGTCAGTTCTGCCTTGTTATAAACGACAGTACCAGCAGCAAAGCTCCACTTGGTATTCTTATAGAATTCAGCATATGCTCTTTGCCCCTGAGAAAATGACATTTTCAGGAGACAAATGCTGAACAACAGGCTCAGCAATGCAATTTTTAAAGAAACCCTTATCATGTGAGGTAATTCATATTTGAATGCCCTTCATAACTATGTTAACCAATAACAGACACATTTTTTCAGCCGTATACTGTGGGAAAGCCCCCCAAGAAGCATTGCTTCTCTCAATACTTTTTGCTTTCCTATATTTCCTGCCTATTAATTATTTCTGAACACTGCAATATTATACAAATAAAAAGCATAAAAGGGGGAAGATTATCCAGCGTACCCACTTTTTTATCCAGCGTATATAAAATTGCCAAAAAACGTAGGAAAAATGAAAATTCCTATAAGCTTTTTAGCAGCTTCATCAACTCTTCGCGCCGGCGATGCGAAACCGGAATTTCACTGCCATCGCTTAGAATACAGACAGAGTCTTCCTTCTTAAATTTCCTTAAAAATTTTAGATTTATTATATGAGAGTGATGAAGCCGGAAAAAATTACGCTCTTCCAGAAAATCCACAAATTCTTTAATAGACTTTGAGATCATAATTTTCTCATTGTCTTCCATATAAAACGCTGTATAATTCCTGTCCGATTCACATCTTACAATTTTCTCTACATCAACAACATGAATGGTATCAGCTGTTTTCAGGACAATTTTTCCAATTTCAGGCTGCACTGGCCGCATATAGTCTTCCAGAAGCTTTTTCAGCCTAACGTTAAGATTTTCATTGTCAATTGTTTTCGAAGCTTTTTCTATTGACTCTTTAAGCTCAGTCGGATCTATAGGTTTGGTCAAATAATCTATTGCATTGTATTTAAATGCTTTAATTGCATATTCTTCGTAAGCGGTAATAAATATAAGGTGAAATGAAACAGGCATAGTTTTGCGCAACAAATCAAAACCTGTACCATCAGGCATTTTTATATCGAGCAGCACCAAATCAGGTTCAAATTCCTGAATGGCTGCAATACCGGAATTCACGCTGTCGCCTTCGGCCACAACCTCTACCCCCGAACAGTACAATTTTAAAATTTCGCGAATCATTTCGCGCGATTTCGATTCATCGTCTATAACTACCACTCTTATCATATCCGTATTTTAATTTTTTAGTTAACAAATTTATGAAAATACAATCAAATAATAAATATATCAGCAAAATAATAAAAAGTAATAAACAACAAAACAAAGCCGGATTTTTGTTTAACTGTTAATTTACCGGCCTCTTTCACAGGTCAAAAACAGTCATCGGAATTGCATTTTTTGTAAAAAATCATTAAATTGCAATAAAAATCTGACACCTGCTTGATGAACTGTCAACAGAAATAAACTTTCAGCAATCCGGCCTTTCAGGATATTTTGGATGGCTGCTATCATTAGTAAAAAGCATATGGGGCTGATTACGTTAATAAATGTACATTTGTTAAAAATTTCAGAATATGCTTAAATCAATGACAGGCTTTGGCAAAGGCACAGCCGAAATAGAGGGAAAAACCATCAATATTGAGATTAGAACACTCAATAGCAAGCAGTTTGATCTTAATCTCAGAATCCCTGCACTTCTCCGTGAGCGCGAATCAGAAATCAGAACACTACTGGCCAGATCGATTGAAAGAGGTAAAGTTGAGGTAAACGCAGGCATAGACTATACCGGAAGCGAGTTGCCGGCTTCTATCAATAAACCACTGGCCAAAGCATACTACAACGAGCTAAAAGCATTGGCCCACGAGTTGGATGCGCCTGCCACTGACATTTTTTCAATTGTAATGAAACTACCGGATGTTACGCGGCAACTGCAGGAACAAACCTCTGATGAAGACTGGAAAAAAATAATTTCAGCCTTTGAAAATGCCTTGCATCAACTTGATGAATTCAGAGCGCACGAAGGCAACCTGCTTGAAAAAGACTTCGCTGCCAGAATAAATACCATTATGCAGCTATTGTCGCAGATTGAACCATTTGAAGCTGCACGAAACGCGCAATTGCGTGAAAAACTCAGAAACGGATTTGCTGAATTTGCAGACAACAACACTTTTGACAACAACCGTTTTGAGCAGGAAATGATTTATTACCTCGAGAAACTTGATATTACTGAAGAAAAAGTAAGACTTACCAAGCACTGTCATTATTTTACCGATACCCTGAAAGAAAAAGAAGCCAATGGGCGGAAACTTAATTTTGTTTCTCAGGAAATTGGCAGAGAGATTAACACCATCGGTTCAAAAGCAAATGATGCCGGAATTCAAAAAATTGTGGTACAGATGAAAGACGAGCTTGAAAAAATTAAAGAACAACTTGCCAATATTCTATAACACCTGATGAACAAAGAAACTGACAAAAAACTCATCATTGTATCTGCCCCTTCAGGTGCAGGCAAAACTACCATTGTCAAACATCTTTTAACCTGCATACCTGAGCTGGGATTCTCAGTATCGGCCACCAGCCGGGCAATAAGAGCCGGAGAAACTCATGGCATTGATTACTTTTTTATATCAGCACGGGAGTTCAGGCAACGCATTGATGAAGGCGACTTACTTGAATGGGAAGAAGTATACCCGGGAAGTTTTTACGGCACCCTGAAATCAGAAGTATTCAGACTGATGAAAGAAGGAAAACATGTCATTTTTGACGTTGACGTAGTTGGCGGCCTCAACATTAAGAAGGCATTTGGCAATGATGCTCTTTCGGTTTTCGTAAGCCCTCCTTCGGTTGCCGAACTTGAAAACCGCCTGAAAAACAGGAATACCGACTCTCCTGAAACAATCAGCAAAAGAATTGCCAAAGCAAGATGGGAACTTGAATTTGCACCCAAATTCGATTACATATTAATTAACAACGACTTAGAAACAGCAAAAGCCGAAATACTGGAGAAAGTCCTGAATTTTATCAACAATTAAACCGAGCAGCAAAAGTGAACAAATCAGAGGTAGCATTGATGTTTTCCGATATCCGCGGATATTCACGACTACTCGAGCTTGACGAGGAGGAAGCGCTTGAATTGCTGGCTATTCACGACAGAATCTCGCATGAAGTCATTCACGAATACAATGGCCATCTTGTTAAAAGAATAGACGATTCTGTGCTTGCATCATTTGTTTCGGCCAACGACGCTTACCTGTGTGCCATTGATTTCCTGGAAAGGCTGAAGCAACAGAATGAGAACAAGGACAAACCCCGCCGATTACTGGTAAGCATAGGCCTGCACAAAGGCGAAGTTGAAATTCGCAACAATGCCATTCTGGGCGAACAGGTAAACATTGTGGCGCGCCTGCAAGCAATGGCTGAACCCGGAAGCATTTGCCTTTCCGACACCATCTATGAATCTATCAGCCGGTTTATTGACATCAAGGCCGTTGAATACCGCGATATTGAAATTGAAAATCTTCCCGGTAGCCATAACGTCTACAAAACACTATCGATTTACCGCGACGAGTTTAAAACCGAACCACCGGTTGCGCCCCAGGTATCCGATTTCAGATACCGCATCCTTGAAATTGAACAGCTAAGCGGAAACGGAAATTCGTTTATCTCAACAGCGCTTTCAGCACTGACAATTCTTTCAATTATGCTGCTGTTTATTGCCGCTGTGCAAGCCAATCAAACCGGCAGTAGCTTTCACCATCTTATACGCTCATGGTTTTTATCGCCGGTTACCTATACCGCAATTATTCCCGCTTCATTTTTTATTGCCCTGCTGTACGCCCGCCGGAAAACACGTGCCGTTTTTGACGATATACGTGATGTGGATCGCATTTTATCCTACATCATGTCGCAAATTGGTTACCGGCACCCTGTCCATTCCAAAGGCTTTATGCTTTTCAGACCTCAGGCCGGCAATTATTTTATACTGGGCATGCGTAAGTTCAGAGCCAGGGTTGATGGCAATACCATTATTTTGCAAGGGCCTTATCTTTATATGTCGCGGCTTATCAAGATGCTGAAATACTATGAACAAACCGGAAAAACAGACAAATTCTAAACGCACCGGACTCTTTTTTGGTTCATTCAACCCTATTCACAACGGGCATCTTTGTATTGCCGAATACATGATTGAATATGGAGGATTGAAAGAGGTTTGGTTTGTTTTGTCGCCGCACAATCCTTTGAAAGATAAAACTTCCCTGTTGTCAGATTATGCCAGGCTGGAAATGGTACAAGCCGCCATTTCTGACGACAGCAGATTCAGAGTCAGCGATATTGAATTTCACATGCCCCGGCCCAGCTACACCATTGATACGCTGACCCGTCTTACCGAGAAATACCCCGACAAGGAATTTGTGTTAATAGCCGGCACAGATGTTCTTCCTACTTTTCACAAATGGAAAAACTATGAACAGCTGCTCGGGTTATACAGTTTTATGATTTATCCTCGCGAAACCGGTATGGACCATGCATTACTTAATCATCCTGCGATTACCTTGGTGAATGCGCCTAAAATTGACATTTCATCAAGCTTTATCCGGAAAACGCTTTTGGCAGGAAAACAGGCCCGTTACTTTATGCCCGACAGTGTGTACAGGCTTATAGATAAGTACGGATACTATCTGAGATAAGAAAGAAATGCTGAATATATGGGCAACATCAGCCAATCGTTGCTGAAACTCTATAATTACTGCACCGGTGGCAGTCAGCTTATATCAAAGTAAATTTCGCCTGAAAAAATCACGGATTACAGGCAAAGCCACCTCCGGAGCTTCAAGAAATCCCATGTGGCCTACCTTATCAAGCAAAAGAATTTCAGCATGTGAGGGCAACATAGCCTGCGCCAGAATTTTATTATAGGGCATACGACTATCCTGCTTGCCCACTACAAACAGAAAGGGTATAGCTGAAGACATCAGCAAATCGAGGCCACCTTTACGCTCGCGCATACCTTCAAGTGCTGCCACAATACCTTTTGCCGAGATTGAGCCGGCACGATTTTGCAAAACCCCGATAGCTTCCGACAATTTTTCACGGTTTTCTTCAGCAAACAAATCGGGAATAAAATGATAGATAAAATTTGACCTGTTAAGGTTCACAATATCAATGGTTCTGCGCCGGTTTTCTTTGGTTTTATCATCATCAGGAGCGGCATGGGAATGAAACAGCACCAGACCTTTGACTCTTTCCGGGTACCGGGAAGCCAATTCGAGCGAAACATATCCACCCATTGAATGACCGGCTATAGCAAATTCCACTATTCCCAGATGATCGGCCACTGCCATTATGCTTTCAGCCATCATTTCCATAGTATGTACATCACCAGCCACACCACTGCGGCCATGCCCAGGCAGGTCAATCACCAGCACGCTGAAATCTTTTTCAAGCATTGTAGCGAAATCGTCCCAGATTTCAGAAGATTCAAGAAAACCATGCACCAATATAACCCATGGTCCTTTACCAGCAGTGCGGTAATATACAGGTGTATTTTTGTAAGAAATGGATGTTGTCATAAAACCTGAAAATAAACACTTAAACCATGATATAAAAAAGGCAGGAGGTTTATAAATGATAGTTTTTAAAAACCTCCCAACCTGTATATACCGAGGAATTAAAGACCAACAAAGTCTTCAGTTTCTCTGGACATTAAAAGCTCGATATCCTCCACAGTTTTGGGAATAGGCTTGCCCAATACCCTGAAACCTTTTTCGGTGACCAGAACATCATCTTCAATGCGAATACCGCCAAAGTCTTTATAGGATTCTACCTTTTCGTAATTGATAAATTCAGTAAATTTTCCTTCAGCCTTCCATTGGTCGATCAAAGCCGGAATAAAATAAATGCCCGGCTCAACAGTAAGCACAAACCCGGGCTGCAGGCGACGGCCAAACCGGAGAAAAGCGGTTCCAAACTGGTCTGAACGTTTAACTTCATCATCGTATCCCACAAAATTTTCGCCAACGCCCTCAAGGTCGTGCACGTCCATTCCCAGCATATGTCCAAGTCCGTGAGGGAAAAACATGGCATGCGCTCCCTGCTTTACGGCTTCATCCACATCGCCTTTCATCAGACCGGCATCTTTGAGGCCCTGTGCAATAACACGGGCTGCCAACAAATGAATTTCGCGATATGTTACTCCGGGTTTGATGGCTGCAATGGCATCGGTATTGGCTTTAAGCACAATTTCATATATCTCTTTCTGCCGGGGGCTGAACTTCCCTCCTACCGGCACAGTACGGGTAATATCGCTGCAATAGAGGGTTTCCTCTGATTCACAACCTGAATCAACCACCATCATGCGGCCTGCCTGCAGGGTATTGCCATGGTTGTGATTGTGCAGGGTCTGGCCATCCATACTTAATATCACCGGAAACGAAACCGGCCCGGCATTGGCAAGCGCAATACCTTCAATCGTTCCTGCAATTTGCTGTTCAACCACACCGGGATGAGCCATTTTCATGGCAGTTGTATGCATCAGATAAGCTACATCCACCATTTTTTCAATTTCTTTTACTTCTTCGTCTGATTTTATGCAACGTAGCTTAACCACCCCTTTAATCAACTCTTCTGAAGCGGCAGCTTTCAGTCCGGCAGGAGCGATTCCGAGCAGGTCGGCAAGTAAGATTTTGGTTTCGCCGCGATAAGGAGGCAAAAAATGCACTTTACGTCCCTGAGCAACGGCTTCCTTTACAAAAACAGCAAGTTGTGCAAAAGGAGCAGTATGATTGATTCCGGCCAGTTTACCCCGGTCGGCCATTGATGGCTGAGGTCCCATCCAGATAATATCATCCATATCAACATCGTTGCCAAAAAGGATGTCTTTTCCGTTCTCCAGATCAATGATTCCGGCGAGGTCAGGCTGATTTATGCCGAAAAAATAGCTGAATGCGCTGTCCTGTCTGAAGTGATAGGTATTGGCAGGATAATTGAAAGCTGCTTCAGTATTTCCGGGAAACAGAATGATTCCGCTTTTGACTTCAGCGCGCAACGCATTGCGGCGGCCGGTATAGGTTTCAGGTTTGAACATATAATTTGATTTTGAGATTTTACAAAAAGTATCAGATTGCAGAAAAACGACATGATGTGTATCTGCAAAATTAACAATTCAGACAAACAGGCGATCTTTAAACAACAGTTTATCTGTTACTCATCAGTGCTTCAATTTCATCTGCTTCAACAGGAATATGAGCCATCAGATCAACCGGCTCATCATCAACGAGAATATCATTTTCAAGTCTTATACCAAAGCCTTCTTCAGGAATATAAATAGCAGGTTCACAGCTAAGCACCATACCTTTGGCCAGTATATGCTGGCGCGAACCCACATCATGCACATCAAGCCCCATAAAATGAGATGTACCATGCATATAATATTTGAAAAACAGCGGATTTGCAGGGTCTTGACTTTCAACATCTTCTAGCGTAAATAACCCAAGACCAATCAGCTCCTTTTCAACAATTTTACATACTTCGGCATGATATTTATCAATGGTTGTGCCGGGCACCAGCATACGTGAAGCTTTGCGCAGTATCCTGAGTACTGCATCGTAAACCTGCCGCTGTCGGGGTGTGAATTTTCCGTTTACCGGAATGGTGCGGGTACAATCCCCGGCATAATTGGCATACTCAGCGCCAAAATCAATCAGCAGTAAATCGCCGGCACCACACTCTTTGTCATTATTATTGTAGTGCAATATACAATTATCAACACCTGAAGCTACGATGGGAGGGTAAGCATGCCCACTGGCGCCATTTCTGATAAATTCATGCACAATTTCAGCCTCAACTTCATATTCCATCACCCCTGGCTTCACAAATTTCAGCACTCTGCCGAAAGCCAGTCCGGTTATATCGCAAGCCTTGCTAATGAGTTTAATTTCTTCCGCTTCCTTTACCATTCTTAGTTCAGTAAGCAGAGGTGCCAGCCGTTCGTAATTGTGGAGCGGATAATCATTGTGGAGCTTTTGCATAAACCGAAGATCGCGCGATGGCACTTCAGTTGTAAATCTGGGATTTTCGTTCTGGTTAAGGTAAACCACATGTGCCCTGGCCATTAAATCCCTGAAAATTCCGTCAAAATCATCGAGCCATTTAACAGTTTGAACACCTGAAACCCTGGCTGCTTCTTCAAGCGTATATTTATGACCATACCAGGTAACCATTTGATCACTGGTTTTTACCGTAAAAATGATCTCACGCATAGCTTCAACCGGATGATTGGGCGACAAAGTAAGAATGCACTTCTCCTGGTCAAGTCCTGTAAGATAAAATAAATCACTGTTTTGCCTGAAGGGGAAACACTGGTCGCCATTACGCGGCATTTCGTCGTTGGAGTGTATTACTGCAAGAGCATTGGGCTTAAGTTGCTTTTCGAGTTTGTGACGGTTGCGGACAAACAGCTCCGCAGAAACAGGTTGATAACGCATGGATTCTAATTTAGAATGATTTTATACTTACTTTTACGTTGCTGATGGAGTGTTAATCATTATTTTTGCCACTTCTAAGAAGAAAAAAAACAAGCCAGCAAGCAAAGGCAAATTTAACATTAATCAACTGTTTCCCTGTTAAATTAACGAATTTTTTAACAATAACCTGCATTTCATATGGCATTTACGTACTCATCAGTTACCAAAAAGGTAATCATGGCGCTGGCGGGATTATTCCTGATCAGTTTCCTGGTTGTTCACCTGAGTATTAACCTCCTGCTTCTGTTCGACAGTTCGCGAGAATCATTCAACCTGGCGGCCCATTTTATGGCGACCAATCCGGTAGTTCAAACCATGCAGTATGTGCTGTTTGGTGGATTTATTCTCCACATACTGGTGGGCATTATCCTGCAGATTCAAAACTGGATGGCTCGTCCTACCAGGTACAAAGTTGAAGGATTTTCACAAACCTCCTTCTTTTCAAAATTCATGATTCACACGGGTGCCGTTATTCTGGCATTTCTGGTTATTCACCTGATAAACTTCTTTTTCAAAGCCAAGTTTGGTGAGATGCCCGAAGTAATGATAAATGGCGAAATGTTTGAAGACATGGGCCTGCTGGTCATTGAAAAATTTAAAGATCTTCCTCTTGTATTAATGTATGTTGTCTGGCTGCTGTTCCTTGGATTCCACCTTGACCATGCTTTTCACTCAGCACTTCAGTCGCTCGGATTAAACCACAGCAAGTACACACCGGTTGCATTCGGGTTAAGCCGGGCACTGGCGATTCTCATTGCCGGTGGTTTCATTCTGATTCCAATCATCCTGTACATTAATCAATGATTTACTGAATTTCAAGCAACAAACTGTTATGGCAGAATTTAATTCAAAGATACCCAAAGGTTCACTATCAGAAAAGTGGACAGACTATAAGGCTCACACCAACCTGGTGAACCCTTCAAACAAACGCCGGCTCGAAATTATCGTAGTTGGAACCGGACTGGCAGGAGCATCGGCAGCAGCCAGTCTTGCTGAGCTTGGTTTTAAAGTAAAAAATTACTGTTACCAGGACAGCCCTCGCCGCGCGCATAGCATTGCAGCTCAGGGAGGCATCAACGCAGCCAAAAACTACCAGAACGACGGCGACAGTGTTTACCGTTTGTTTTACGATACCATTAAAGGAGGCGACTACCGCGCCCGCGAAGCCAATGTGCATCGCCTGGCCGAAGTCAGCAACAGTATTATTGACCAGTGTGTTGCCCAGGGCGTTCCCTTTGCCCGTGAGTACGGCGGTTTGCTCGACAACCGATCATTCGGTGGCGCACAGGTTTCGCGCACATTTTATGCCCGCGGCCAAACGGGACAGCAATTGCTTTTAGGAGCATACAGCGCCCTTAGCCGTCAGGTAAAAAAAGGCAATGTTGAGCTTTATTCACGCCACGAAATGCTTGATGTAGTTGTGGTGGAAGGCCGTGCACGCGGTATTATTGTTCGCAATATGATTACCGGCGAAATTGAACGTCACGCGGCACATGCAGTTGTACTGGCAACTGGCGGTTACGGCAATGTCTTCTTCCTTTCAACCAATGCCATGGGCTCCAACGCTACAGCAGTATGGAAAGCTCACAAACGCGGAGCGTTTTTCGGAAACCCCTGCTTTACGCAGATTCATCCGACCTGCATTCCTGTTCACGGCGATTTTCAGTCCAAACTTACCCTGATGAGCGAAAGTTTGAGAAACGATGGCCGCATTTGGGTTCCCAAGAAGAAAGAAGACGCTGAAAAAATCAGACAGGGCAAATTACTGCCTACTCAAATAGCCGAAGAAGATCGCGATTATTATCTCGAACGCCGTTATCCGGCCTTTGGCAACCTGGTACCACGCGATGTGGCTTCCCGGGCAGCCAAGGAAAGATGTGATGCCGGTTTTGGCGTAGGTGAAACCGGACTTGCTGTTTACCTCGATTTCAGTGACGCTATCAAACGTCTGGGGCAAAATGTAATAGAAGCCCGCTATGGCAATCTGTTTCAGATGTACGAAAAGATTGTGGACGAAAACCCCTACAAAACACCCATGATGATTTATCCGGCGGTGCATTACACCATGGGAGGTCTTTGGGTTGATTATGAGCTGATGACAACCGTTCCCGGATTGTTTGCTGTTGGAGAAGCCAATTTCAGCGACCACGGCGCTAACCGTCTGGGCGCTTCAGCGCTGATGCAGGGATTGGCTGACGGCTATTTTGTACTGCCTTATACCATTCAAAACTACCTGGCTGACCAAATCAGGGTGCCTAAATTTTCACCTGATTTACCTGAGTTTAAACAAACTGAAAAAGAAGCAACCGACCGTCTCAACCGCCTGATGAATGTAAAAGGCAAACAGACTGTTGACAGCTTCCACAAACGCCTGGGCCACATTATGTGGGAAAACGTTGGAATGGCCAGAAATGAAGCCGGACTGAAGAAAGCAATTGTTGAAATTGCCAAACTGCGCGAAGAATTCTGGAAAGATGTGAAAATTCCGGGAGGAATGAACGAAATCAACCCTGAACTTGAAAAAGCAGGACGGGTTGCCGACTTCCTTGAACTGGGCGAGCTGATGGCACGCGATGCGCTGAACCGCAAAGAATCATGCGGCGGCCATTTCCGTGAAGAATATCAGACCCCTGAAGGCGAAGCGATGAGAAATGACGAAGAATTCATGTATGCTGCCGCATGGGAGTATACTGGTGAAAGTTCAGAGCCAAAGCTCAACAAAGAACCGCTCGTTTATGAGTTTGTGGAAGTAAAACAGAGGAATTACAAGTAAAAAACCGCTGAACATGAATTTAACACTCAAAATATGGCGTCAGAAAGACGCCAAAAGCAAGGGAAAGTTTGTTACTTATCAAGTGAACAACATCTCAACCAACAGCTCTTTCCTTGAAATGATGGATGTGCTCAACGAGTCATTGGTTTTAAAAGGCGAAGACCCTGTTGCATTTGACCATGACTGCCGCGAAGGTATTTGCGGAGCCTGCAGCATGTATATCAACGGACATCCGCACGGCCCCGATAAAGCTGTAACAACCTGCCAGCTGCACATGCGCAAATTCAAGGACGGCGAAACCATTGTTATTGAGCCATGGCGGGCCAGACCATTTCCGGTATTAAAAGACCTGATTGTTGATCGTACTGCTTTTGATAAAATTATCCAGGCTGGCGGTTATGTTTCGGTTAATACAGGCGGTGTGCCCGATGCCAATGCCATTCCTGTTCCTAAAGTTGATGCCGACCTTTCGATGGATGCCGCTGCATGCATTGGTTGTGGCGCCTGTGTTGCCAGTTGCAAAAATGCTTCTGCCATGCTGTTTGTTTCAGCCAAAGTTTCGCAATTTGCTTTGCTTCCTCAGGGAAAAGTAGAAGCTTACGAACGCGTTCAGGCAATGGTTGCCGAAATGGACAGGCTCGGATTTGGAAATTGCACCAATACCGGTGCCTGCGAAGCCGAATGCCCCAAAGAAATCTCCATCAGCAATATTGCACGAATGAACCGCGAATTTCTTTCAGCTAAAATATGTGCTCCGGCTATTAAAGAGCAAAAAGGTGGTGGAATATAGCGATTAAACATATGGCTTAAACAATCATTTTCATTAGAATCTGGTTTCTGATATGAGAAAATGCATCATCACACTGCTCACCGTGTTTTACACAGTGGGCAGTTTTTGTCAGGTAAATGTTCCAAATGAAGGAACCAAACCCATCTTCCACAAAGGAAGTATGGAACGGACAGCTCTCCCGGGTTTTCAGTTTCCTGATTATCCACCGCTGAGCCTGCCTGAAAGATGCCGAAGCATTGAGCTTCCGCCAGTTGTTGACAATTCATCGCAACCCTACCTCCGGCCTGTTTTTTCCCAGCAGGGAGCCAGCTGCGGGCAGTCAGCATCAGTAGGTTACAACTTTTGCTACGAAATAAACCGACTGCGCAATCTCCCGTCAGACACGGGCACCAACCTTTATCCCGACCATTTCGTTTACAACTTTATGAATGCCACAACACCATACTATGGAATGGGGGTAAGCTATTTTCACACGTTTGATATTTTGTATGATGCCGGAAATCCGAATGAAAATCTTTACGGCCCTATCGAACTGGATGACACTTACTACTGGATGAATGGCTATGACGGATATCTGCAGGCCATGCACAACCGCATTTCAGGAGTAAGTTCCATACATGCAGGCACACCCGAAGGATTGCTTATTTTAAAACACTGGCTGCACAACCACCTCAACGGGTCAGCAGTAGGCGGTGTAGCCAATTATTACGCGGGAATGTCTGATTTACACCAATTAGCCCCGGGAACACCCGAACAATACAAATTTGTACAAATTGAGTTTCAGGAAGATGCTTCTCATGCACTTACTATTGTTGGCTATAACGACTCCATCCGTTTTGACGTAAATGGCGACGGCATGTACACCAATCATATTGATATAACCGGTGATGGCATTGTAGACATGCAGGATTGGGAAATAGGCGGATTAAAATTTGTGAATTCCTACGGAAACTACTGGGCTAATGAAGGGTTTTGTTACATGCTTTACAGAACTCTGGCTTTAAAATACGGGCAGGGCGGTATCTGGAACAACTCAACCCATGTACTTCACGCCGACACTGCTTATCGCCCACTGCTAACCATCAAAGCCACTCTTCAGCACAACAAAAGAGGTCAAATCAGGCTTTTGGCAGGAATCAGTTCCGACACAACACGCCTGTACCCCGAACACACCCTTGAATACTCCATATTCAATTACCAGGGCGGCGACAATTACATGGCGGGTAACAAACTACCTTCCGGTAAAACACTGGAATTCGGGCTGGACATCACTCCCTTGCTGAGCTATATGAAGCAGGGCTCATCGTGCCGTATTTTTTTGATTACCGACGAGCAAGACCCCAATAACACAGGAAACGGCGCATTGCTGAACTATTCTGTCATCAACTATCAAAACAATCAGACCACAACATTTACAAGCAATGACACACCTCTTTCAATCGTAAATAATGGCCGGACCATTGCATCAGTAGTTTGCACTTCGGCTGAAGAACCTGTGACAATTAGGCCTCAAGGGCCTGTGATTGTAAATCCTGAAACACCATCCGCTGTTCAGTTTACAGCTTCCGGAGGACATCCGCCCTACCAGTGGCAGCTGAAACATATTTATTATGAAAAAGACAGCATTGCGGCTTACACATTGCCTTCAGGCGTGATTCAGACACCCACCAATCCAACACTGGGATATGCGGCCATTCCTCTGCCCTTCAGTTTCCCTTTTTACGGAAAGACTTACGATACGCTGTATATGCACGTAAACGGCTACCTGATGTTTGAGCGGCAGGACATGCCCTATTATTACCTTTTGTTCGACAAGTTGTATCTGCGCCAGCTGCAGGCCATTGCCGGATACATGAATAAGGACATGGGGCTGAACACATCAGAGGATTACATTTCAGTAACATCTTCAACTGAAAAAGTCATATTCAACTGGAGAATTTCTGCATCAGAAGGCAATGGATTTTCCACATTTTCAACAACCATTACGCCTGAAGGTGAAATTACTTTTCATTATGGCACAGCCATTGCCGAACCCTCACTGGCACCGGTTATAGGCATCAGCAATGGCACGCGGACTGAAACCCTGTACAGCCAGTTTTCAGAAAGGATGCCAAACGAAGGGCAGATTATTCAGTTTTCACCTTCGCACCTGCCGGCAGGCATGGAACTGAGTGAATCAGGATTGTTGCAAATTCCGGCAGGTAACGGTTTATTGGCTGATGTTGTAACCATAACAGCTACAGATTCAAAACGACTGCAGGCAGGTGAAAACATTCTTATTACCACTGGCCCTGAAGTTGAAATCAGGCTGACCGACAGCACAGCAGTTTTATCGCCCGGAGCGATGGTTCCGCTTTCTGTAAACATCAAAAATCACAGTCAGGCAAATATTGACAATCTATTATTTAATTTAACAGCTGCGTCAGCCAACACGGCTGTTGCTGGTCACGAAGTTGAGGTAGCCCTTTTGCCTGCCGGAGCCGAAACAACAATTAACAATGTTTTTAGCCTGATAATTCCTGACACCATCAGTTGTACTCAGCTCCTTCGATTGCAGGGTCAGTTGAAAAACAACACTTTTTCGCTGCTCAAATTTGTTGACTTTCATGCAGCTGTACCTGAAATTGTTGTCTCACCGCCATGTATTCGCGATAGTGCCAACCTCATTGCCGATCCGGGCGAAGAAGTAAAAATTTGTTTCAACATCTATAACTATGGCTATGCATCAGCCGGTAACCTTTCAGCCAAAATCAACATCAGCGATCCTTATGCAGCCATCAACGGTGCGACCACCATTGAAACAGGCGAGCTAAAGAGCTTCTCTTGTGTAACGGCTTCCTACACTTTAACCGTGAGCGATGCAGCTCCCAATGGACATGTATTAACAGGAACACTTGATGTTTATCAAGAAAACAACCTTGTCAAAACTGAAGCATTCAGCATTACGCTGGGAGAAGTTTCCATGCTGGTAGTTGATTTGGATAAAAATCATAACTCTGCTGTACACATGGTTGCGGCATTAAACGCCCTGAACCTGACACCAGATTTGACCGAAACAATTGATACAAGCATCCTGAATTACGATCTGGCCTTCCTTTCACTCGGTTTTTTTACGCAAAATCACACCCTTACTGTTGGTGAAGACAGCCTGATGGTTCAATTTTTAAACCAGGGCGGAAACCTGTACCTCGAGGGAGGTGCATTTTTCAAACAGGATCCGCCTACTTTACTGCGCTCGCGTTTGAGGGTGCAGGGGTCAAATCTGGCCTGGTCAAAACCGGCCGATACGCTTCAGGGCCTGGCCGGAACACCCGCTGAAGGATTTCAGATAGAATATCTGGGCGACTGGAAACGAGGCGAAAACCTCATTGCACTCGAACCGGCTGTGCCATGGTTCAGAGACAAAAATTCAGGACTTGACTTTGTAGTTGCACTTGACTCGGGCTATTATCATGCATTATCTTCTACCATTGAATTTGGCGGCACTTTTATGTTCGACAGTCCCGGAAGGCCTCAACTGATGGAGCGCTATCTGCAATTCCTTCAATTTAACACCCATCCACTTTCGGCTACTTTCAGGCCCGAAGCCACCAATATTTGCAGCGGGGCCAGTATCGGCTTTGAAGCAGTTTATACCGGCAATCCAACAAGTTTCCAGTGGACCTTTGAAGGGGGCTCTCCTGAAAGCTGGGATGGGCCTTCACCCCGGATTCAATATCAAAATCCGGGCGTATATGCAGTAAGTTTAACCGTTCAGAACGAAACATCAACCAACACATTTACCCTCGACAAACTGATTACAGTTGACCATTGCATTGGCATTGAAGAAGTTTTGCACAACAGGTTCAGGCTTTACCCCAACCCGGCATCCGACAACATCTGCCTTGAATTTATGACTGAAAAACCACAAACAGCAGAAATAAGCATACTTGACCTGCAGGGCAGAACAATATTTAGCACGCAGGCCTTAGCCCGTGTACAAAAAACGACACTTCCGGTAAAACAGTTACATCCGGGCATGTATGTGGTAAAAATTGACGGCGGAAACTGGTCGGGAACTTCAAAACTAATCATACAATAAGAAGTCTGGAGTGAAAACCACTAAATTAGCAGCAAAAAAGAGCAGGACAAAGCATGAAATTCAGTGATATAACAGGGCAGGAATCTATTAAAAACAGGCTAAGACGCTCAGTCAGAGACAACAGGGTAAGCCATGCACAACTATTTCTGGGTCCCGAAGGTTCAGGAAAACTGGCCATGGCATTGGCGTATGCACAGTATATCAATTGCACACAACGCACAGATGAGGATTCGTGTGGGGTGTGCAATGCCTGTATGAAATACGAAAAAATGATTCATCCTGATTTGCACTTTATTTATCCGATTGCTAAAACCAAAGAAATTGATGAAAAGCCTCTCAGCAAGCGTTTCATACATCACTGGCGGACACTGGTAACAGGTCAGAAAGCCATTTTTGGACTTGCCGACTGGTATCAGCAAATTGGGCTTGAAAACAAACAGGGCATTATCAATACTGAAGATTGCAATGAAATCATCAAAACACTCAGCTACAAATCCTACGAATCAGAATACAAGGTGATGATTATCTGGATGGTTGAGAAGCTTTATCATGCTGCCGCCCCCCGAATCCTGAAGATTCTGGAAGAACCACCCGAAAAAACGCTTTTTCTACTCATTGCCGAGCAACAGGATTTGATACTGCCCACTATTTTATCGCGCACCCAACTGGTAAAATTTAACCGGCTGAGTGATGACGAACTCACACAAGCCCTGGTTTCATTAAAAAAATGCACACCCGAAGAAGCCGGACAGGTTAAATACCTGGCTTCCGGTAACCTGAATGCCGCGCTTAAAATACTGGAAACCGGTGAAACAGATCAGGTTTATTTTGAGATTTTCAGAAAATGGATGCGCATGTGTTTTAAAAACGACATCAGGGAAATCTACAAATTTACTGCTGATTTTACGGGCCTTGGCCGTGAAAAACAAAAAAGCCTGCTGTCATACGGGCTCAAAGTCACCAGGTATTGCCTGCTCAACAGGTTTGGTGCTTATCACCATGTAAAAGCTGAAGGTGAAGAATTGAAATTTATCCGCGATTTCACCCCTTTTATCAACCAGGCCAATGCAGCTATCCTTGAAGAAGCCTTCAACAAAGCCATTTATCATATAGAAAGAAACGGGAGTGCCGCCATCATTTATATGGACATGTCGCTGCAGCTTACCAAATGGCTCAAAATGAAATAAATAGAAATGCATACAAAGCACGTTTCAATCAAAGAAAAAATTTTAGTAACGGCTAACGGGCATGTAAACCGAAATACGTAAATAAAGCCGGATGATCGAAAAAAATTGTAAATTTGCCAGAATCAGCGGACACGCTTTTTAGCTATTGATTTTCAACATACTACATTCCTTTTCATAAAAACTGACAGGGAATCTGCTTAAAAAAAACCGAAATGGAAGAAGCCGACAAAATATCTCCCGAAAAAAATCATTTTATCACCCGTGGTTGTTGTCAGCAACCCAGCCTGATTCATAAAAACGATCATATTTACCATCATGGCTGCAGTAAAATGGACACTTTCGACTGGTTGAAATTCACTCCACAGCCCGAAGGACACATTCCATTTGACTGTGTGGAGGTTCGTTTTAAAAACAACCGGAAAGATTTTTTCAAAACAACAACCGAACATGATTTGCATGTAGGCGATATTGTGGCAGTTGAAGCCAACCCCGGCCACGATATTGGCATCGTTTCACTGGCAGGTGAAATTGTGCGCTATCAGATGAAAAAGAAAAACGTTGATCCCAAACGTGAAGACATCCGCAAAATATATCGCAAAGCCAGGCTGAGCGACATTGAAAAATGGGTGACTGCAGTTGAAAAAGAGGATGCCACCCTGTTTAAATCGCGTGAGATAGCTGCAAGGCTTAATCTGAAAATGAAACTGAACGATGTTGAATATCAGGGAGACGACACCAAAGCTATTTTCTTTTACACCGCCGATGAACGTGTTGACTTCAGGGATCTGATTAAAATGCTTGCCGAAGAGTTTAAAATCAGAATAGAGATGCGGCAGATTGGAGCACGGCAGGAAGCCTCGCGCCTGGGAGGGATAGGTACCTGCGGACGTGAACTTTGCTGTGCAACCTGGCTCAACAACTTCAACACTGTAAGTACCAACGCAGCCCGCATTCAGCAGCTTTCGCTCAATCCGCAAAAGCTCGCCGGCCAATGTGGCAAACTTAAATGCTGTTTAAACTATGAATTTTCTGCTTATACAGATGCACTGAGAAACTTTCCGCCGGAAGACACCGTGCTGAATACCAAAAAAGGTGACGCATTCCCTCAAAAAACAGATGTCTTCGCCGGAATCATCTGGTACGCCTACAAATCAGACCCCAACAACATGATGCCTATACCGGTGGATCAGGTAAAAGCTATCATTGCTAAAAACAAAAAAGGGCAACCGATTGAAAAACTGGAAGATTTTGCCAGAAAAATCGAAAAGAAAACTGAATATGAAAATGCTGTCGGTCAGGATGATCTGCGCAGGTTTGACAAATAATCTGTTAACCTTCCTCCTAACAGCCTGTCGCAACAATCAGTTTTTTTTTACAAGCTTCAGTTCACGCAGTCAACAAAATGAATCCCTGCAAAATAGAAGTGCATTTGCAACGTTTAAAACATATGATAATCAAATCAGGTAACCGGGGCTTTCGCCGGATATTCATTTTATCAGCAATAACCTTATTGCTGCTTACTATTGCATGCGACCCTGCAAAGTTTTATGATGAAAGTATCAGCCTGCCCAACGACAAATGGCCTGAGGACAAATCGATGTCGTTCAAAATCAACATTGAAGACACCATTAGCTCGTACCGGTTTTTCCTCAACATCAGAAACAGCACCTCTTATCAATACAACAATATTTTCTTTTTTCTGACAACCGAATTTCCGGGTGGCGGCATGTCGCGCGATACGATTGAGTGCAAGCTATCGGCTAAAAACGGTGAATGGCTGGGTAAGGGTAACGGGCGTTACCGCGACAACCGCATATTCATCAGAGAAAACATCCGTTTCCCGCTTAAAGGCATTTACACTTTAAAGCTCAATCAGGCCATGCGTGAAAGCACACTTGAAGGCATTTCAGAGGCGGGTGTAAGGCTTGAGAAACAGACAGCAGAATAAGATAACTTCAGAAACAACAAAGCAGATAATTTTCGACTGAGAACAATAAAGAATATTGCTATGGCCAAAAAGCAAAAAGATAACTCACCCAATGTATACACCTGGCGAAAACGATTATGGATTGCATGGCTTTCGGTATTCGTTTTTGTTGTACTGCTATTCTCTGCCATGTCGGCAGGGCTGCTGGGTTTTATGCCATCGTTTGAGGAACTTGAAAACCCTAAAAGCAATCTGGCATCAGAAGTAATATCGGCCGATCAGGAGTTGCTGGGCAAATACTACATTGAAAACCGCTCAAATATTCATTATTCCGACCTGTCGCCCAACCTGGTAAATGCCATTATTGCCACCGAAGATTCGCGCTACGAAAAACATTCAGGCATCGATGTCAAAGCACTCTTCAGGGTAACTTTCGGACTGGTAACCGGAAGCAACAAAGGCGGGGGCAGCACCATTACCCAACAGCTGGCCAAAAACCTTTTTCCCCGAAAAGCAAACCGTACTTTTATTGAAACCGTGTTTATCAAGCTAAAGGAATGGATTACAGCCATTAAGCTTGAGCGCAACTATACCAAAGAGGAAATTATGGCCATGTATTTCAACACTGTTGATTTTGGCAGCAACTCGTTTGGCATCAAATCAGCCGCAAAAACATTCTTCAATAAAAGTCCGAAAGACCTGTCGATTGAGGAATCGGCTATGCTGGTGGGCATGCTTAAAGCACCAACATGGTTTAATCCGGCACGAAACCCCGAAAGAGCGATGAAACGCCGCGAAGTGGTGCTGCATCAGATGCAGAAATACGATTATCTGACAGAAGAACAATATGATTCGCTCAGGGTATTGCCACTCGACATGTCCAAATTCCGCGTTCAGGATCATACTTCCGGCGAAGCAACCTATTTCAGAGAGTATTTGCGGCAGATTATGTCGGCCAAAGAGCCCAAACGCAAAAACTACTTCGATAAAAGTGTATTTACTGAAGATTCACTGCAATGGGTAAACAATCCGCTTTACGGCTGGATTGAGAAAAACCCCAAGCCCGACGGCACTAACTACAATCTTTACAAAGACGGGCTTAAAATATTTACTACCATCAATTCACACATGCAGGTTTATGCCGAAGAGGCTATTGCCGAACACCTTGGCAACGATCTGCAGCCGGCCTTTTATAATCATTGGAAAAACCGCGAAGAAGCTCCTTTTGACTTCCCTAAATCATCTGTCAAAGCAGAAGCATTCAAACTGATGACGGCTTCCATGAAACGTTCAGAGCGTTACCGCAAGCTTAAGGCTGCCGACGTATCAGACGATTCTATCAGACTGTCGTTCAGCACAAAAGTGCCCATGAAAGTATTTACCTGGCAGGGCGAACGCGACACCATTATGACTCCATGGGATTCAATACGTTACTATAAATTCTTTTTGCAGGCCGGCCTGATGTCGGTTGAACCGCAAACCGGATTTGTAAGAGCTTATGTTGGCGGTATCAATTACAGTCATTTTCAGTTTGACCATGTTAAAATGGCCAAAAGACAAGTTGGCTCAACCTTTAAACCTTTTGTATACACTTTAGCTATGCAGGAGGGCGACTTTTCGCCCTGCACCAAAATAGCCAACATTCAATACAGCATAGACCTGCCCGAAGGAGGTAAATGGGAGCCAAGAAATTCGAACGATTTCAAAAAAGGCGAAATGGTAACCCTCAAAGAAGCCCTTGCCAACTCTATTAACTGGATTTCAGCTTTTCTTATTAAAAGATATTCGCCTATGGCTGTGATTAAAATTGCCCGAAAAATGGGCGTTACCAGCCATATTGACGCAGTACCGTCAATTTCATTAGGAACACCTGACCTGACGCTTTACGAAATGACAGGTGCCATGAATACATTTGCGGCCAAAGGTGTATACATCGAACCTCTTTTTGTGACCCGCATCGAAGATAAAAACGGCAATGTGATTGCGCGCTTTATGCCCCGGCAGGAAGAAGCGATGAGTGAAGAAACCGCTTTTCTGATGCTTCAGCTGATGAAAGGGGTGGTTGAAAGCGGAACCGGTGTCAGACTCAGATATAAGTATGGGCTCAACAACCCGATTGCAGGCAAAACCGGTACAACCCAAAATAACAGTGACGGATGGTTTATGGGACTTACCCCCGACCTGGTGACCGGCGTTTGGGTGGGAGGCGAAGATCGCAGCATTCACTTTCGCAGCATTACCCTGGGACAGGGCGCCAATATGGCTTTGCCAATTTGGGCTCTATACATGAAAAAAATATATGCCGACCCCAAACTTTCAATCTCGCAAGGCGATTTCGAACACCCTTCAAATCCGCTCTCGGTTGAAATTGATTGCAGCAAGTACGAAGCCATTCAAAGAAAATCAGACAACAAATACAACTCAGGCGACTTTTAAAACCTATGGAAAACAGCCCCCTAAAACCGTTGAATGATCTGCAGGACAAGGCACAACCTGTGCAAAACAGAAAGCACAAGCTAAGCCGCAATATTTCTCTTATCACCCTCTTTATTGTATTTACTTCATATTGTATTTATAATTTCAACAATAAAGACTGGAACAATGAACGTAGAATTATACAGGACGATGTACAAAACTATTACGTTTATATTCCTGCTGCGGTTATTTATCACGACATTAATCTTGAAAAAGTACACCGGCAGCTTCCCGAAAATATCCGGCAAAAACTATGGCTGGTCAGGTCAAAGGAAACCGGCCTGTTGTTCTCAAAAATGACCATGGGACTGGCCATCATACAAGCTCCATTTATCGCCATTACACATTACCTCATTGTTCCACTTACCGATTATCCGGCCGACGGATACTCTCCTCCTTACAAAATTACGCTGCTTTTCTGCTCCTTGCTTTTCCTGTTTATCGGGCTGTGGTATATGCGTAAAATACTTTTAACACATTACCATGAAAGCATTGTTGCTTTCCTTTTACTTATTGTAGGCCTGGGAACCAATTTAACCTGGTATGTAACCACTGAGCCTGCCATGTCGCACGTGTACAGTTTTGCCCTGATTATAGTTTTCTATTACAGGTTGCAATACTGGCTTAAAAAGCCCGAAATATTGAATACCATACTTCTGGGATTTCTTTTTGGGCTTATTGTACTTATCAGGCCTACCAATATAATCGTAGGAGCACTTTTTCTTGCATCAGAGAAACCACTGCAGCGGATAAAATATATTGCCAGCCACTATCAGCATCTATTGTTGATGATAGCCGCTTATATGCTGATATGGGCACCCCAGCTGGCCTTTTGGAAATTTTCCACCGGCCACTGGTTTATGTATACTTATGGCGACGAAGGCTTCTTTTTCAACAATCCGCAGGTACTTAGCAGCTTGTTCAGCTACCGAAAAGGCTGGCTTATTTACACTCCACTGATGGCCCTCACTTTTATCGGGCTGCCATTCCTCTGGAAAAAAAACAGGGAAATTTTCTGGCAGGTGTCAGCCTTACTGGTTTTGCTTACCTATGTCAATGCATCGTGGTGGTGCTGGTGGTTTGGAGGCAGTTTCGGACTAAGAGCCTATATTGATGGATACGGCTTGTTTGCACTGGCAATCGGAGCTTTTTTACAGGCCATTTTTAATGTAAAGTCCAAAATTGCAAGCTTTTTGTTTCCAGCAGTTTTCATATTTTTCATTGGAGTCAACTTACTTCAAACCTGGCAGTATAGAATTGGAATGATTCATTATGACTCCAACACCAAAACAACATTTTGGATGCATTATCTCAAAACCCGTTTTCAGCCAGATTACTATGAAAAACTGGTCAAACCTGACATCAAATCGAGTAAAAAAGGACATTATTTCTCAAAAAATGAAGTTACTGAAACTGTCCGCAAACAAATATTACATAAAGAGAGTATAAAAAGAGAAATTGGCATTAGTTATCTAAAAGATCGCATTTTAAGCAACAAGCATGTACTTGAGGAGATAAAAACAGAAGCTGAAAGGCTTCAGATACCTGTTGACACGTTGATAACAAAACGTGCAACAGCTGAATATGATTTGCATTTGGCCAGGCAGCAATAAATATCTTTTATTCAGCTGCATTTTAAACAATAAACACAATCACTAACAATAAAAGAGCCTAATTACCTAATCAAGGGTATAAGAATCAACATGTAAATTGTCAACCCATACAACTCCACTTCCTTCATACCAAACATAACACTGTATAATTTCCTCTTTAGTAAAAACCTCAGGGGTCATGTAATCAAATGACAAGCGATTCCATTTCCCTGATTGAAATGGGATCTGAGCCGATTTAAATGAAAACGCCCGGTACTTCAAATTTCCACCATCGGGAGTAGCGGTATTGACAACAAGTCTTAGCTTTTCTTTCACATCATCATTGAATCCATATACCCACACACTGGCTCTTAAATAGAAATAATACACAGATGAAATATGCTTATATGGTATCTTAATCCCAGGAGAGAAAGGCACATTTTTACTCATTTTAAACATTCCAATCCCTCTATATGGCTGGGGCGTTAAAGAATCTTTTTCAACCTTTGAATCCTCAAAAGAGAGATCTAATAACACTTTCCTTTTCAACCCAGTTTTGAAAATTATAGAATCTCTGCTGGTGGCAGAACGTTCCACTAATAACAAGCTGCGATCCTCTTCAGAGACTTTATTTTTCCCTATCATTTTGAGAAAATAGGCTTTTGTCATTCTGGAACCATCTATAACACCAGTTCTCACTTGCCAGGCCTGATGGATATTAAGAATAAAGAAAGGCAACAGTACAAAGAAAGCAATAATTTTAAATACCTTCCGACTCTTTGCTAGTGCATCAGCAAAACATCCTAATGGTAGAATTAAAAACGCATAAGACTGTATAAATGCCCTCCACCCATAACTCACCAGACTAGTAAAACTTGCAATAAGATAAATATTCACAAATAAGAAAATCACAATTGGCCAAAAAAAATCTCGATGGGTTTTCCAGCAATAATACAAACCTACAAATGCAAGAATGCTCAGTGGAGAATAAATAAACCATCCTTTTCGGAAGCCTATCAATACATATGCAAACCTGGGATTCATTAGATTTAAAGTTGATCCAGCATCATTATATACATTTAAAAAATATTCGCCTGCGTATGATTTATAGTATAAGAATTGAGGTACAAGAAAAAGAAAGGCGATAACTATTGCAATAAGAACCTGCCATTTCTTATTCCACAACAGGATAAATTTAGACTTCAAGCTTTCAATACTAACTATTCCCCAAAATGCTGGTATAGCAGCCGCAATAACTTCCGATGGCCGAACTGACATTATTAATCCCATAGAGATTGCAATAGCAAATATGTAACGCCATTCATATTTTTCGTGCCATTTGACGGTAAACCAAACTAAAAATGTGTAAAGTGTGTACAAATAAACATGTGGCACATCATTTCCCAATGTGCTAAAAAAGAACAGATTTGTACCGACAAACATCAATAGAAGAGTAATTGCTGTTACCTTATCATTGAAAAAATGCAGCAGAATTTTTCTCGACATAATCAATCCTAAAATAGCAAACATGGCACCATACAAAATGAGAGCCCATTGGTAAGGCGCTGAAAACCCGTCGGGAGTAAAATTTCCTATTAATGCAACAAAATGGCCAACGAAAAAAGCAGGTAACCAAAGCATAGACATCCCCCTGAAAAACCTGATGATAACCCCTCCCTTTGGTGACTTCATCAATTGAAAATAGGTCGGAGTACTCTTATACTTTTCATTTATCTCCTTGTACCACTCTCTTTCCAAACCTGGATCATGATAAATGAACGAAGCTGGCAAAAAAAGATAGTAGCCAAAGTTATCATAACTGATAAAATTCGTTTGTGGGAATTTAAACTTTGACCCAATAAAAATCAACGAAATAAATATCAGAACAAAAAATGAATATTTTCCAGGTTTCATAGCCAAATAAAAGGTTCAAAATGCGAAGGTATTCAAAAAATTCGAACACATAAAATTCAAATAAATCTTACAGGCAAATGCTTTACAGATCATATACCTTTCAGAATAATCTCATTACATTTGCACTAAAATAAAGTCCATCAAAAGGTAAAATTAATTTTATGGTATTCAGCAGCAGCCTGTTTCTCCTGTATTTCCTTCCGGTTTTTTTATTGCTCTATTATATTTCGCCTAACAAAATGAAAAACTATGTGGCCTTATTGGCCAGTGTTGTTTTTTATGCATGGGGCGCACCAACTTTTATTTTTATTGTACTGGGCTCTATTATTGCTGATTTTTATGCAGTAAAGCTGATGCATACATCGGAGGGACGTACTAAAAAATACCTGGTATCATTCTCTATCGCACTCAATATAGGCATGTTACTTTATTTTAAGTATGCCAATTTCTTTGTCGACAACCTGAATGCCATTATGGTGAGCACTGGAGGGAAACCCGTAGAATGGGTGAAGGTAGCACTGCCTATTGGTATTTCATTTTTCAGTTTTCAAAAAATGACTTATGCAGTAGATGTATACCGCAAAGTACATGCCCCGCTAAAAAAAATAACCGATTTTGCCCTGTATATCCTTATGTTTCCGCAGTTGATTGCAGGGCCTATCGTGAGGTTCAATGAAATTGCCGACCAACTGGAAGACCGCCGTTATAATGAAACTGCCGACAACCGACTTACAGGTTTCTTTAGATTTGCGCTGGGCCTTGGCAAAAAGGTACTGATAGCCAATGTGCTGGGCGAATATGCCGATAGCGTTTTTGCACTTAACCCGGCTGATATGTCAACGGCTACTGCATGGATGGGTGTATTGGCCTATGCTTTCCAGATTTACTATGACTTTGCCGGATACTCAGACATGGCTATAGGATTAGGGCGTATGATTGGTTTTGATTTCCTTGAGAACTTTAACAATCCTTATATCTCACAAAATATAAGTGAATTCTGGCGCCGCTGGCATATCTCATTAGGGCGCTGGATGCTCGATTACCTGTATATTCCCCTTGGTGGCAACCGCGTGTCTGTCGGCCGATTGTACTTTAACCTTTGGCTGGTATTTATCATTTCAGGCTTTTGGCACGGCGCAGCATGGAACTTTGTTGCCTGGGGTGCCTTTCACGGCTTTTTTTTGATTGCTGACAGGTTGTTTCTGCTCAAAGTGTATAAAACCATTGGCAAATATCCGTCTATCTTTATCACTTTTATCATTACCCTGGTAGGCTGGGTACTTTTCAGGGCCGAATCGCTTCAATACGCACTTGATTTTACTGAACGCATGTTTAGTTTTACTGCTGGTCCAGCAGTTTATATCAGCAACAAGGTATGGACAATCCTGATTACTGGGGCATTCTTCAGTTTTTGGGCAGGTTTCGGAAAAATTGAACAATGGCAGGAAAAAGTCTTTTCGAAAAAACAAAGTTTGCGAACATTGGTTTTCATGACTTTAGCCTCTGCCATATTTTTTATCATTAGTCTGGCAGCCATTACTTCTTCAGGCTTTAATCCTTTTATTTATTTCAGGTTTTAGATTTCAGTGAAATTTACAAATCGCTCAACAGCAAAACAAACACTAAAATTTAATCCATTGAAAATGAATAAGAATATCAGCAATAAACCCTTTACTAGCACAATCCTTACAACTGCCTAAAAACGCTACAAATAATTTCTGCCGATGTCCGCATTATTCAACATAAAACAATTCAACACACCGGCATTACTTGTTGATGAACAGATTTGCCGGAACAATATCAGCCAAATGAGCGGTAAAGCCCGCTCACATGGCATCATTTTCAGACCGCATTTTAAGACACATCAATCAATAGAAGTCGGCCATTGGTTTTACGAAGAAGGTGTTAGGCAGATAACAGTATCATCGGTAAATATGGCCAGGTTTTTTGCTGATGCAGGCTGGAAAGATATTACCCTTGCCTTTCCTGTGAATGTCCGCGAATTAGCAGGTATAAGCCAGCTTACAGCCAAAATCAGGCTCAATGTATTGTTCGATATGGCCGAACAGGCCAAAGCAATGACAGAAACACTGACAAGCGAAACCGGTTTCTTTATAAAAATTGATACAGGTTACCACCGTTCGGGGGTTCATCCGGCCAACGAGGAAAGCATTGAAAAAATACTCAGAGCTTCAACAGGATCATCGTTAACTTTTCGGGGATTTCTTACACATGCCGGACACACCTATCACGCCGGCAGCAAACAGGAGATATTGCATATTCACGAGCAATCCATTCAGAACTTATCAGAATTAAAACATAAATACGCAAGCAGATACCAGGGAATCATCAGTTCTGCCGGCGATACTCCTTCATGCAGTCTGGCAACTGATTTCAACGATTTGGATGAGATGCGGCCGGGAAATTTTGTATTTTACGACCTGATGCAGCTGCAATTGGGAAGCTGTAATTTTGAACAGATTGCAGCGGCAGTTATTTGCCCTGTCGTTTCAGTTTACCCTCAACGCAATGAAGCATTGATACTTGGCGGAGGCGTGCACCTTTCAAAGGAGTCGTTGGTTTTGCCCGGTAACAAGAAGGTGTTTGGGCTGGTTGTGCCGTTTATTGATGGCAAATGGCAACAACCCGAAGGCGATGATTACCTGGTATCCCTCTCGCAGGAACATGGAATTTTCGCCACACAAAGCCTATGGGCAAAAAAGCTGAAACCAGGCAACCTGGTAGCTGTTATTCCGGTACATTCGTGCCTTGCAGCCAATCTTCTCAGAAAAACAAACAACGCATATAGCATGTGGCCATAGCTTATAAAAAGGAAGCTTCACACTGACCAGCCAGTGTCTGCCTGATTAATAAGCCCTTTCATTGCGTCCCTCAATGTAGTTGATAAAGGACTTATTCACAACCTTATTTCCACCAGGTGTTGGGTAATTGCCTGTAAAATACCAATCGCCTGTATGGCCGGGAATGGCTTCATGCAAATCTTCAATGGTTTGATATACAACCTGCACCTGTGCTTTGCAGCCTGCCGGAGTAACAAGGGCTGAAATTTTGGCAGAAATCTGTTCCGCCGTAAACGGGCGATAAATATCCTTCACATAATTCACCACCTCTTCTTTGGGCAACATTTCCTGCGCCTTACACCTGGCGTAAACCTCATTGATAATGTGCGTCTGTTTTGTGTCTTTCAGCAGTTCAATAGCTGCATTGAAAGCCACGAAATCGCCCAGTTTGGTCATATCAATACCATAGCAGTCGGGATAACGAATCTGAGGAGCAGAGGAAGCAACCACAATTTTTACCGGTCCCAGGCGATCGAGAATGCGGATAATACTCTTGCGCAGTGTTGTTCCCCTTACAATGGAATCATCAAGCACAACCAGATTATCCTGCCCGTCCTGCACAACTCCGTAGGTAACATCATACACATGAGCGACCAAATCATCACGGGCATTATCCTGCGTTATAAAAGTACGCAGTTTAATATCTTTAACAGCCACTTTTTCAACCCGCGGTTTAAGCTTCATAATTTCATCAATCTTAGCCGGGGTAAGTATCTGGGCATCTTTCAGCAACAAATCCTTTTTAATTCCATCGCAAAAATTCCCCAGCTCTTCAACCAGGCCGTAAAATGCCACTGCCGCTGTGTTGGGGATATAGGAGAAAACGGAGTGATGAAGATCGTGATTCACAGCTTTAAGAATGGCCGGTGTGAGCATTTTACCAAGTTTTTTCCGTTCCTGATAAATATCCACATCAGTACCCCTGCTGAAATATATGCGCTCAAACGAGCAGGCCTGCCTTGTGCGGGGCTCCAGTACCGGAATAATTCCGGCGGTGCCGTCGCGGCGTATCACCAGCGCATGACCGGGCTCAATCTCTTTCACCTGGCTATGGTGAACATTTAAGGCTGTTTGTATAACCGGCCTTTCAGAAGCCGCTACAATGACTTCGTCATTCTGAAAATAAAAAGCGGGCCTGATACCTGAGGGATCGCGCATTACAAACGCATCGCCATGCCCGAACATACCGGCAATGGCATAACCGCCATCCCAGTTGATGGAAGCTTTTCGCAAAATATCCTGCACATCGAGTTCAGCAGCTATTCTGGCAGTAATATTGCGCTTGCTGAATCCTTCATTCTTAAACCGGGCATACAGGCGCTCATTCTCTTCATCGAGGAAATGACCAATTTTTTCAAGAATAGTAATGGTATCAGAAGTTTCAACCGGATATTGGCCCAGGTCAATCAGCTTTTCGAAAAGCTCATCAACATTGGTCATATTAAAATTACCAGCTAGCACCAGATTACGTGTCATCCAGTTGTTAGCCCGAATGACCGGATGCAGGTTTTGAATTACATTTTTGCCAAAAGTGCCATAACGCAAATGCCCCATAAAGAGTTCGGCTGCAAAACCAGCATGATGTTTCAGGTATTGCAAATCTTTGAGCCGTTCGGGATGATCGCCCGTAAGTTCATTGATTTCAGAATATGCCGCTTTAAAAACATCGCCGATGGGCGTATTGGAATTGGAACGGTGACGATTGATGTATTTACTTCCAGGCTTTGGATCGAGCTTGATACACGCAATACCGGCGCCATCCTGACCACGGTTGTGCTGCTTTTCCATTAATAAATGAAGCTTATTGAGAGCCCAGGTTGAAGTACCATATTTATTCAGATAGTATTCAAGTGGTTTCAGCAACCTAACCATTGCAATTCCGCACTCATGTTTGATCTGCTCGCTCATGCTGTGTATATTGTAGTTATTCTTTTATATTTGCCGGAGTAATGCCGGGAACATCCCTTTAAGAAGGTGCAAAAATAAACATTTATAGAGCCCTTTTGTAAAGGAATAGTTAGCTTATTGTAAATTATACATTTCAACTTGAAAATTACACAGTTGATTCACAATTCATTAAACAAAAACTTCATAACCACTATGGTAAATATAAGAATGGCAGTGCCAGAAGATATTGAATTTATTGCGCAAAGCCAGTTAAGTATGGCGATGGAAACTGAGCAATTACAACTTGATTCACCCACAGTAGCAGCAGGTGTTAAAGCTGTGCTGACCAATGCCGACCGCGGATTTTATATCATAGCCACGCTCAATCATGAGCCCGCCGGCTGCCTGATGATTACTCCAGAGTGGAGCGACTGGCGCAATGCATGGGTATGGTGGATTCAGTCTGTTTTTGTAAAGCCCGATATGCGTCAGGCCGGCGTTTTTGGCTCGATGTACAGCTTTATTAAAGAACAGGTAATGCAAAGAAATGATGTTGCCGGCATCAGATTGTATGTGGACAATACAAATCAGCGCGCCCGCGGTGTTTATGCAAGGGTAGGCATGAGCGACCAGCATTACCGCACTTTTGAATGGATGAAATAAGACATCATTGATCAGTCACTTCAAAAAACTGTATACTGTTTGCTTATCAACATGATAAAAATGCCTGTTTAACTGACTTTTACAATTAAACGGTGAAAACTGACAGAAAAAAAACGCCCTATGAAAACATCTCTCATCACACTGCTCATTGTCTTTTCAGCATTTTTTACCAATGCACAACGACCGCATCATTGCGATGTTCCTATAGCTGACCATATTTTCAGGCAGAAGTATAAATCAATAAGCATGCAACCCACCGAAGAGCGCAAACTACAGGTTGCCAAAGCTATTGCGGTAAACAACTGTCTTTCGGTTGAACAGGTTAAGTCAATGGCATCCTTGTTTATCGATGATTTTAACCGCCTCGAACTGGCCAAAACAGCCTGGCTCAGTGTGGTGGACAAAGAAAACTTTTATTTTGTGTACGATGAGTTTGCCTATTTTTCAACCGTTTTTATGCTGCATGATTATGTGAAAAGCATGGAAGAACATCCCCATGACTACATTCCGCCCTATGAACCTCCTGTAAGCATGAATTTCCCGGCATTTGACTACCCGGGATATGAAGGATATCATGGCCCATCAAACTGCAACTACCCAATACGCGAAGACGAATTTATCAGACTTGCCATGCAGGTTAAGGCCAACAACTCAGAAGGCAGCCGCATGTTATTGCTTACGCAAATTACAGGCAACAATTGCCTGAGTGTTAGCCAGGCAATGAAATTCGCTTCACTGCTGGTTTCAGAAGCCAATCGGCTTGAATTCTTCAAGGCTGCCATTTACTCCATTTTCGACCTCAACAATTTACCATACGGAACTCAGCTTTTTGTATACAGCGCTCATAAAGCCGCCTACAACAACCTGATTAGCAACCCAATGCCAGCACCTGGCCCAGAAAATCCGCCCTGCATTGTTCATCCCGACGAGTTCGGACAAATAAAGGAATCGATAAGCAAAGAAAGCTTCAACACCACCCGTTTAACCCTGGCCAAACAGATCATCCGCAGTAAAAAATGTTTCAGTGTATTTCAGGTAACCGAAATGGTTAAACTGATTTCATTCGAAGATACAAGACTTGAACTTGCCAAATTTGCGTACGATTTTACCACCGACCGCGAAAACTACTACAAAGTGGCTGATGCTTTTTCGTTCAGCAGAACCAAAGAAGAGCTGATGAAGTTTCTGGAATCGAAACGCTAGGCCGACTTTTAGTTCCCACACCTTCATCATATCTTTTGAAAAAGAAAGTATGCAAACCCTTCCGCTTTATGGCTAAGCGGGAGGGTTTGCAGCTATTTTTCAACGGGCATCAGAATAAAAATCATAAAACCCTCTGAAAAAAAATACCGACGCACAAACCTGACAAACCAATAGTCAGGCAGGCCACTGCTTCTGTCTACTTAAAATCCGCTGTCTGACTTTTGCCACCGCCCGGTTTAACAAAATCAATTTTAATCTGTTTAGTTTGCACTTAAAACAAGCCTATGAAAAACTACCAGTTTTTGATTTTTTTCTCCATTGTACTTATCCTATACAGTTCCATCAATTATTACATACTCCACCGTAGTATGCAGGCATTGCCCCCTGCATCAGGCCTGAAGCCCTGGTTCAGATGGTTATTTATAGCGGTGGCATCTTCGTATGTTTTAGGGAGGATAGTTGAGCGCATACAGCTATCTGCCTTCAGCGATTTGCTCATGTGGGTAGGCTCCTTCTGGCTGGCAGCCATGTTTTATTTCTTTCTGGCAGTTGTATTTATCGATTTCATCAGGCTTACCCATCATTTTACAGGAATACTTCCCGAAACATGGCTTACTCCCAAAGCCGCAACCAATACACTAGGCATCACCATGATTGTGGTCTTTACGGTTATCATTGTCGGTTATTTCAACGCCGTTAACCCCCGCTTACATAAATTAACACTTGATGTTGATAAATCTGCCAATGGGATGAAAGAACTTCATATCGCTATGGCCTCCGACATTCATATGGGCACCATTATAGGTCCTCGACGCATGGAAAAGCTGGTAAATCGCATCAATCAACTAAAACCTGATATTGTTTTATTTGCCGGAGATGTCGTAGACGAAGACCTGGCACCTGTCATCAGACAGAATCTGGGCGAAGCACTCAGGCGACTAAAAGCACCTTTGGGCATTTACGGCATAACCGGAAATCATGAATATATTGGCGGAGCCAATGCTGCTGTGGCTTATCTTGAAGCACATGGTGTAACCATGCTGCGCGACAGTGTGCTTAAAATCGCCAATGCCTTTTACCTGGCAGGCCGTGAAGATCGCGATAAAACCCGTTTTAGCGGGGAACCCCGCATGACAGTTGACAGTCTTCTGAGCACGGTTGACAACTCGCTTCCGGTGATTTTACTTGATCACCAGCCCTTTAACCTCGACAAAGCTGCCGACGCCGGCGTTGATCTGCAACTTTCAGGACACACCCATCATGGTCAGCTGTGGCCGCTCAACTACCTGACTTCTGCCATTTACGAAGTCAGCATGGGCTATCTTAAAAAAGGCAAAACCCACATTTATGTTTCGCCTGGCTTTGGAGGATGGGGACCACCTGTACGCACAGGCAACCGTCCTGAAGTAGTTGACATCACCCTGCGATTCAGGGAGAGCACTCAATCAGCCACAAAATAATCTATCAAACAGTTTTGGCAGGCAGCAGCGAAAAACATTCATCAAATAAACATCAGCACAACTGCATGAATGACCTCTGAATGCGTAATTGTGTAAATGGCATTTTCCGGAAATCCAACAAAATAAATTATTTACATTTCTGATTTACTGCACATTATGCCACCACTTACATAATGGAAAACAATAATCACCATTGATTATTCTAAACAATAAATCAAAATTACCATCAGCCATACAAATAGCGAAAGAAGCTGTTTTTTCCTCTCCATCATGTAAAAGCATGAATTAATTTTTCTGATTTTCTATCTTTGCTCAGTCCCTAACTCATTTGAAAATGGCATCAGGCAGAAAATTCCCCCACACCTACGTTATTATCTTCTATTTAATAGTTATTTCGGCTGCTCTCACCTGGATTGTGCCCGGAGGAAAATTCGAACGTGTAATGGTTGAAGTTAACGGCACACAACGGGAAGTGATTGCCGATAATTCATTCCGGTACATTGAAAGCCAGCCTCAGACATGGCAGATATTTTCGGCTCTTTTCGATGGATTTGTGGACAAAGCTGATATCATTGTTTTTATCCTGATGATTGGCGGAGCTTTCTGGATTATGAACAACAGCAAATCCATAGATGTTGGCATCATGTCATTTCTGAAAAAAGCCCGTAAACTTGAACGGGTTGATTTTATCAGAAAGCTGGGTGTTGACAATATCATCATAACGCTTATAATGCTCTTATTCAGCATTTTTGGCGCCACTTTTGGCATGAGCGAAGAAACCATAGCCTTTGTTATCATTTTTGTGCCTTTGGCCATCAGCATGGGTTACGACAGCATTGTGGGGCTTAACATGTGTTTTGTGGCAGCTGCTCTGGGGTTTGCCGGAGCCCTGCTCAACCCTTTTACCATTGGTATCGCTCAGGGACTTTCGCACCTGCCTTTGTTCTCAGGTATTGAATACCGGTTTTTCTGCTGGATTGTGATTAATCTTGTAGGCATTTCATTTGTGCTCCGCTATATGCACAAAATCAGAAAAAACCCTGAAAAATCTCCGGTATATGAAGAAGATGCCTACTGGAGAGCCCGTCATGAAGAATCATCAGAAGAAATTGCGTATTACACACCAAAATCGGCCTGGGTAGCCTGGATATTTTTATCTGCTGCATTTGTATATTATGCCTTTATCCTTCCCTCAACTACCCTAACCGTTGGCAATGCTTCAGTAAACTGGCCCGTATTCCCCGTTTTAGCCGGATTATTTATCGTTACCGGATGGGTTGCCTTGCGCAAATCGGTTCACTTCTTTGTTTTAAATCTGCTGATGTTTACCATTTTTCTGCTAATTGCCGGTGTAATGGGTTATAACTGGTATGTGATGGAAATTGCCACCCTGTTTATGGCGCTTGGTCTTTTTTCCGGCATTTCCATGAACTATTCGCCCAATACCATCACCAGGCTTTTTATTGAGGGAGTAAAAGACATCACCTCTGCTGCAATGGTGGTAGGACTGGCAGGAGGCATTATCATTATTCTGAACAACGGCCTGGTTATTGACACCCTGTTACACAACATCAGCGGTGCAATGGCCGATATGGGCAATATAGCTACTGTGGGCACCATGTATGTAATGCAAACAGCCATCAACATTTTTATTCCATCAGGGTCAGCCAAAGCTGCACTCACCATGCCCATTATGTCGCAATTCTCCGATTTAATCGGACTATCACGTCAGGCCACTGTTATGGCTTTTCAGTTTGGCGATGGATTTACCAATATGATTACACCAACTTCAGGCGTTCTTATCGGCGCTTTAGGCGTTGCCCGGATACCATACAACAAATGGCTCAAATGGGTAACTCCGTTTATGATCATCCTGGTTATTCTCGGATTTCTATTGCTCATACCAACAGTAACCATGCAACTAAATGGATTCTGACCAAAAGCTGTTGCAAACCGCATACATAAACGTTCAATTGGGAACAATCAAGCTTACAGCAGAAGAGAATGCTGTAACAGGCTTGTATTTTTGCGAATTGCATCAGCCGGAAACAATCCCTCCGCTACTGGCAAATGCGGCCCAACAAATTAAATCCTATTTTGCCGGCCAACTAAAAGTATTTCACATCCCGCTTAAGCTTTATGGCACACCTTTTCAGCGGTCAGTCTGGCAGTTATTGATGGATATTCCCTATGGGACAACCACTACTTACGGCCAATTGTCTGACAAACTTGGCTTGAAAAACGGAGCGCGTGCTGTAGGGCTGGCCAATGGTGCCAACCCTGTCTCTATCATTGTGCCTTGTCACAGGGTAATTGGCGGTAATGGCAAACTTACCGGATACGCAGGCGGATTGTGGCGCAAAGAATGGCTTCTGAAACATGAATGTTCAGAAATCAAAGAAGGCCTGTTTTTATAGCCCCCATTACAGGCAGTGTTCGCTGCCGGACAGTTATACCAAATACAGCTGAACAAACCAGCTAAAACACCTTTTACCAAACCGGTAACCACTCATAATGTGCACATTACAAACTATGGCATAAAAATGGGATACAGTTCAAATAAACACCCAAAACATGAAAGAAGTCGTTATTCTTATCCCTGACGTTGAAGCAGAACAGAACGTTGAAATTGAAGTGCGCATCAATGGCCGTTCCAAAACAATGCAATACCGGGTTGAGCTGGTCAACTGGGAAGGCACAGCACCTTCGCCTGAAGAAAAATTTACGGTACTCAAACACCGGATTGATGCTTATGACAAGGACTGGGAACTTGTTGAAATAGGCGCACCCGACAAGGAGAACATCCCTCTTGTCTTTAGAAAAAAGCCTGCCATACTTTAGCTAAACTGAATCAGGCTTCAGCTTTCAAAATAACCCTCAGATAATCGAGCATCAAAGGCAACTCTGATGGATTGACACCATTTGTCAGAAGCAATTTGCGATCGGCCACAAAACCACGCAGAAATGCTGAAAGATTACCATTTCTGAGCTGAACACTCTCTTTATAATACTCCACCGCTTGTTGCCGTTGATTCAGACAAAGGGCCACATGTCCTGCATTCATGAAATCATATGCATTAGGCTCCATTTCAAGCAGTTGATTATAATAAGACTGTGCATCTTCTACCCTTCCCAGGGCAAAAAGGCACCAGGCGACCGGACGCATGGCTTTTGCCGAACCCGGCTCATCAAAATCAATGGCATAAAAGTATTCCAGGGCTTTATCAAACTGCTCCATGTTAAGATAACAAGTCCCGATGGCTGCTTTTGTTCTCAGGTTACCGGGCTCAAGCATTGACAATTCAAGGTATGCATTCAGCGCTTCATTTGAATCAGACTTTTTAAGGTAACATTGCGCAATTTTCCCCAGCAGCCATTTACGGTTGGTATCAAACAGATCGGCCCTACGGTACATGGAAATGGCCTCATCGTAGCTGCCGAGTTGCTGCAGGCAATATCCTGATTTTTCGAATAGTTCTGCACTGCTTTCACCCTGACTGGCCAAATGATGATACACAGCAAGAGCCTCTTCGAAATGCGAATTATCGAAATAAAAGTCTGCAATTAATTTATAACTGACTGAATCAGTAACAACTTCCTGAAAAACCACCGTATTGTGCACATCAAGCGGAAGCTGAAAAATATCGCCGGTTTCATATCTTAAACGATGAAGCTTAAAAAACCTGTACAAGTCCTGGATGTACTGAATGATGATTCGTTTTTTTCTTAGTTGCGGATCACTCAGCTCCTCGCCCATTAACTCTTCAAACTGCTCAATTTCAGCCCCAAACATCTGAGCCATCATTTCCTTTTGCGCCACAGGCAGATTTGCAATATTAAGCACAAACGAAAACTTATCGGAATTACACATATAGGGTGAATTTTCGACTCCGCGAATCAATACATTGCCAAAAGCTGCATCTTCCTTGCGAAGTGCATTTACAATCGCGTAATGTTGCGGATAAAAAGGCATAAACCAGTGGTGTATGTCATTGAAAAAGTCAAATGATTTGAGCATAGAGAAGGCACTGAGAAATACATCAGCCCCCTCCATCTGCATATTGGTCAGCTCTTCCAGTTTGCGTGTAAGGTCAGGCTGAGAATCAAAATACTTCTCCCATTCAGGATTTTTATCAGACTCTTCATCAGCAAGCAACAGCTTGTCAAGATTCAGCTTTTCGCTCAAATCCTGGTTAAACTTAACAATATCAGGAATGATTTCCTCTCTGAACTTTCGGGTAATTCTATCAGTATCTTTTGCTCTTATTAACTGGATAATGATACCAACTGCATCATTTGCCCAGCCCTCCTCAAAACTTAATGACTGCAAGCCGGCTTGTAAGCCGGGATAAAGTTTCAACCGGTTTTCGTACAAACTCATAACCAGCAAAACACCAACCAGGGCCCGCTGGCTAAGCTGCGGATCGTCCATTCGGTACAACGAGAGGAGGATTTCAACCTTTCTGACATCAAAACACCTGATTAATCCAAGCGTTAAAGCACTGATCATCATGGCTTTTTCGTACCAGGGTAACGAGCTGCTACCAAACAGCCTGCTGACTATTTCGGCATCGTTCTGCGAAAATTTATCGGTAAGCCAAAGCTGGTGAAAAACGCGCAGAATTACCTGCCGGTGTTTAACCGCCTGAGCACTTTCCGACTCATCGTCAAATAAAACCGTATTCAGCAACATATCATTCAACTCATTGTCAAACGACAAGCCAAGCAGGCTGTCAGCCATATCTTCCTTATCTCTTCGCATCTGAAGCTCCAGATCATGTTTCAGCCCTGCCAGACGAAATCCTGGTTGCATCAGCAAACCTGCCTTCACGAGGTCGGTCAGCTCATAAGCCGAAACCAGCGTTTGATTATATATTTGACTCTGACTTGGATCTTCAACACCTTTAACCGTATAACTCAACATATTACTGTAAGTAAACCTGATATTGTCAAGTTGTTCAGCATAGTCGGTAATGTCTTTATCTGATATAACAGAGGAGATCTTATCCAAAGCATCGATAAGCCGTCGTTGCTTTAAAAGCTCGCACACCCTGTTGTACCATTCATTTATTTCAGCAATCTTCATTTCTGTATATTTCACAGGTTTAAGATAGTCAAAAATCATGCAGAATAAAAAAAACTGACACATTTTCCGCCTCGCCCCTGTTCAATATTGTACACCGCTGCATCCGAAAGTGTACAACTATTCAAACAAGCGCACCAAATAATTGTGTATAATATTGACAACGTGCCACTTACAAAACGTGGCATGATTCATGAAAACAATGCAAATGATAACCAGTTGTGCACTATGTCATTAATTCAGAATTATCTTAAAACAGCAGTAAGAAATCTGGTCAGACTCAGGATTCATTCGATTATCAATATTTCGGGTCTGGCTATCGGGTTATCGTGTTTCTTCATTATCATGCTTTATGTGGATGATGAAACGAAATTTGACCAACACCACAGCAAGTCGGAAAGAATATACAGAATGGTCAGCACCTCCGATTTTGAAGGAGTGGCTGAACGTTCGTCAAGTTGCCCGGCCCCGCTGGGCCCTACAATCGCACAGGAGTATCCCTATATCATTGACAAAATGACAAGGGTTTTCAACGATTGGTCATCGGAGTTTTATATTGAATACAAAGACAAAGGCTATCGCGAAAAACGCCTTTTCTTTGTTGATTCAACATTTGCTGATATTTTTGATATTGAACTCATTAACGGAAACCGCAATGAGGCACTTTCCACTCCTTATACAGCCCTGATAACTGCTTCCACAGCCAAAAGGTACTTTGGAAACGCAAACCCGGTGGGAAAAGTGATAAAACTGGAAGGAAAAACAAATATTACCATAACAGGTGTAATAGCCGACACTCCTTCTCAATCCCACTTTACCTATGATTTTTTGGTTTCCATGTCAACTTTGCGTATGCTTTGGGGAGGGCATATGCCATCAACATGGGTATACAATCCATTCTGGACTTACATTTTGTTAAAACCTGGAGCAGACATCCGCACGCTTGAAGAAAAGCTGCCCGCCTTTACAAGTAAATATTTTTACGATGCTGAAAAAGATCACATTACACTCACGGTTCAGCCTTTAACAAAAATCCACCTGAGTTCGGCCCTTGATTATGAAATTGAGCCTAACGGCAAATTAAGCTATGTAAGAATACTTACAGCCGTTGCCTTTTTTATTCTGATGATTGCCATTATCAATTACATTAACCTTTCAACAGCCTTTGCCGACCGCCGCTCGCGCGAAACAGCCATCAGAAAAGTATCAGGAGCCACTTACAGGCAACTGTTTTTACAATACCTGGGCGAATCATTATTGCTAACCCTGATAGCGCTCACGCTTTCACTTGCAATCATCGAACTGTTGCTTCCTGCGTTTAATTCTTTTGCCGGCAAAAACATCCTGTCTTCTTCGGTTTACAAAGGTGATTTTCTTTTAAAAATACTATTTACATGGTTAATAACCAGTCTTTTATCGGGCATATATCCGGCATTCTTTTTATCCCGCTATAAACCTGTTGGCATTCTGAAAGGGAGAAACGGCAATCATTCCATTAATCCAACGGGTCGTAAAATAATGGTTGTGCTTCAGTTTAGCTTGTCAATCATGCTGATTACAGCCTCAATGATGGCTTTCGATCAACTCAATTTTCTGCGCAACGCCAGTCTGGGGTTTGAAAAAGAAAACATTATTTTCATTCCGGTAAACCGCTCACCTGTTGTAAAGCAATATGAAGCATTCAAGAGCGAGTTAATGAACCAACCGGGAATCAAAGGTGTAACAGCTGTAGATTACATTATCGGCACCGACCATAACAATCATGAATTCAGGCCTGAAGGCTATCCGGCTGACAAATGGCAATTCTATCCGGCACTGGTAGTACGTGACGATTTTGTAAACGTATTTAACATTAAAATAGTTGCCGGCCGCGACTACTTTAAAAAAAGCAAAACCGATCCTATGGAATCCATCCTTATCAATGAAGCCATGGTAAACCATATGGGATGGAAATCAAACCAGGACGCTATCGGAAAGAAATTCAATTCAAGAATTGGCAATGAGAAGGTAGTTGGTGTTTTCAAAAATTTTCATGCCAGCTCGCTTCACAGCAAAGCCGGCCCTCTGGTCATCAATATTAAGGAAGACCCAAGAGAAATTGATGCATTTACCAACTTTGTGGCAGTAAAGCTAACAGCCGGCAACCAGCAGGAAATTATATCAAAAATTAACGAAATCTGGAAAAGTTATGCTCCGGGAAGGCCTTTTGAATATACATTTCTTAATACAGAGCTGAACAAACTTTACCGCGAAGAGGAATACCTGGGTAAATCGGCGGCTATACTTTCAATATTGACAATATTGATTGCAGCCATGGGGCTTTTTGGACTTGTTTACTATATGGCCGCACAGCGCACCCGTGAAATAGGCATCCGCAAGGTTCTGGGAGCCAACACCTACAGTTTGGTAAAATTACTGATTTCAGGATACATACGCCTGATTGCCATAAGCAATCTTATTGCCTGGCCGGCCACCTATCTGGTTATAAACTACTGGTTCAGCTCCTTCGCCTATCATACAAGCCTAAACTGGTGGTACTTCATTTACTCGGGGCTCATCTCCTTTATCCTGTCGGCAGGCATTGCCGGCATCAGGGCCTACCATGTTTCAGGCATCAATCCGGCAGTAACACTTAAATACGAGTAACAAAAACACAGCAAAACTAAACAATACAGCATATTCACCAGGTATTTTCATCAACCTACGAAACATTAAGCCATGATAAGTAACTATTTAAGAAGTGCCATCAGAAACTTCAACCGCAACAAATTCTATTCAGTCATCAACATACTTGGTTTGTCGCTCGGACTTACTGCAACCATTTTCATACTTCTCTACATCAAGGATGAATTGGGGTATGATAAACATTTTGCTCAATACGACAGAATATACAGGCTTGAAGGTGACTTTACGATAAATGACAAACACGACCGCTTTGCCGTTAGCTCGTCAGCTTTAGCTCCTGCCCTGAAAATTGAATTTCCGGAGATTGAGTCCTTTTGCAGATTTGCACAAAATGACAACGCCATCATCAAATACAACGAAAAGGAGTTTTATGAAAAAAAGGTGCTGTTTGCCGACTCCACAGCGCCTTCCATGTTCTCGTTAAAGTTTACAGAAGGTAACCCCTTAAACTCATTGAACGAACCCTTCGAACTTATCATGAGTGAAAGTACAGCCAAAAAATATTTCGGAACCGAACCGGCTTATGGCAAATCAGTAAAAACAGGCAACGGCAATAGCTTTAAAGTGTCAGGCGTTTTTGAGGATTTGCCTGACAATACCCATTTGAAATTTGACATATTGATGTCGGCAAACACGCTTGCCAGTTTATTTGGACGCGAGCGATTCAACAGTCTGGAGCCAATGGCTTTCTGGAATGTGAGCATGTATAGCTATATTAAATTGAAGCCCAACAGTAACATTGCAGATATTGAAGCAAAATTCCCAGACGTTTACAATAAATACATGAAATCGATTGGCGATCAAATCAACGCCTCTTTTTCGCTGCTCACCACCCGCCTTGATAAAATTCATCACACATCAAAACTTGCAGCAGACCAGCCCGTAGGCAATATGGCCTACATATGGGTTTTTGGCGCTGTTGCCGTCCTCATTTTATTGCTGGCTTCCATCAACTATATGAATCTGGCAACAGCCAGGGCTGCAACAAGAGCAAAAGAAGTCGGACTTCGCAAGGTGGTTGGAGCAAACAGATTACAGCTTGGCACACAATTTCTGAGCGAAAGCATGATCCTTTCAATTGCAGCATTATTGATTTCGCTGGCACTTATCCAGTTGTTACTGCCGGCATTTAACGACCTTTCAGGTAAAAATCTATCATTCAGCCTGTTTACAAACATTGGCATATTTGCAGGTATACTGGGCATTTCGTTATTAACAGGGCTGCTTTCTGGCATTTACCCGGCTGTTGTATTGTCATCATACCAGCCCGCCATGGTTTTGAAAGGAAAACTTAAAAATGGCAGTAAAAGCACCTGGATGCGTAAAGTACTGGTTACCTTCCAGTTAATTATATCCGTTACTATGATTACCGGAACACTGGTCATATACAATCAGCTGGGATTTATGCGCGATGCCGATTTGGGGTTTGACAAAGAGAACTTAATGGTTGTAGACATACAGGACACAACTTTCAGAAAAAGAGTAGATGAGTTTAAAGAAGAGTTATTGCGCAACCCCAACATTTTAGCGGCCAGTTCATCGCTTGGCGTTCCGGGCGACGGAATCAGCATTCAGGTAATGCGGGTTGAAAAAGAAAACAAGATGCAGGAATATGCGTTAAACCTGATACCTTGTGACTATGACTTCCCCAACTTGCTTCGCCTCACATTTGTAAATGGCCGCAGTTTTGACCGTGAAATGGGTACCGATAAGCTTGAAGCAGCCATCATCAACGAAGCGGCGGCCACTGCGATGGGCTGGGGCAAAAATGCCATCGGCAAAAAAATTCATTTCGGTTTTGAACTTGATGGAAGCGGCGGTCGTATGCTTAAAGTGATTGGAGTTGTAAAAGACTTTAATTATGTTTCGCTGCACAACAAAGTTGAACCTCTGGTGATGTTTATCCCGAACTTCCCGGCCAATACACTCTCCATCAGACTAAAACCAGGATACACCGAAAGCACCATAGATTTTATTCGCGACAAGTGGAATCTTTTTGGCGCAAACAGGCCATTTGACTATCGTTTTTTGAGCAAAGACTTTGAAAAACAATATATGGCTGAATCAAAACTGGGAAAAGTTTTCTCCACATTTGCCGGGCTTTCAATATTTATTGCATTGCTGGGCTTACTCGGGCTCTCCTCGTTTATTGCCATGCAGCGCTCAAAAGAAATCGGCATTCGAAAAGTTCTGGGCTCCTCTGTAAGTAAAATTGTGTTCATGCTTTACAAGGAATCTATTCTGCTTGTCATGATAGCCTGCGTGATTGCCATTCCTGTTTCAGCCTATTTTCTCAAAGACTGGTTGCAAAACTTTGCCTATCACGTGGATATTACATGGCTAACGTATGCAATTGCCGTTTTATCATCATTGCTCGTCGCCCTTATATCGGTTAGTTTTCATTCTATCAAAGCTGCAACGTCTAATCCTGTTAATGCGATTAAATATGAGTAAAACAATTTCTCAATGAAAATGAAGATAAAATAATAAGCCTCGTTTTTTAAACCACTTAAGGTTCGTTTACAAACCACCTGCGGAATGTAGACGAACCTTTTATTTTTGACAGTCACAATTAGCCGGCAGCATGTTCAGCTAAAAATAAATCAACCAATTTAATTGCTTCTGATGGCTGATTTGCAAGCATAAGAGAAGCTCTTAATCCAACAGCACCAGCAAATCCATGCACATAAATTTTAAAAAAACGTTTCATGATGCTAAAATTGCGGCTGCTTTGCCAGGTGACGGAGAACAGCTGAATATGTTTTTTCAGCACAAGCAATCTATCAACTGCTCCCGGTTCGGCATTGTTTTTAGCAAAGAGCCAGGGATTTGCAAAAATCCCCCGTCCAATCATGGCTCCATCGGCACCTGAATTTTCTACCAAACGGCTGGCTTGCTCTAAACTTGCCACATCACCGTTTCCCAGAAGTTTCACCTGTGGATTAAGGCTGTTTCTGACCCGGGCTGCGATGGCAATCTGCTCCCACTCTGCCGGATATAACGATTGCATTTTTTGAGTTCGTCCGTGCAAAGTAATGGCAGAAACCCTGCTTTGCAGCAAATGAGCCATCCACTTCTCTGTTTGGTGGGTTTTAACTCCGGTGCGGGTTTTTACACTTACCGGCAAAGCAGTAGATTCAGCTGTTGCATTGATAATTTCAATGGCCAGCGCCGGTTGATCTATCAAAGCGGAACAGGCACCCTGTTTTACAACCTTATCAACCGGGCAGCCCATATTGATGTCGATTCCGTCAAAATCAAATGCAGTAGAAAGGTATTTTCCGGCTTCGTAAAATTTTTGAGGGTCTGTTCCCCAAAGCTGAGCAATAAGCCTGACATTTCGCTCCTTCAACAGTTTACGTTCAGAGTCATTCACAAACAACCTGTGCAACACAGCCTGCCTGCCCACCGGATGGCACAAACCGTCAACAGAGGTAAACTCAGTAAACAGGAGGTGAAGGTTTTCAGGCGCCGAAAGTGACAGTACAATTTCGCGAAAGACAGTATCGGTAACATCTTCCATGGGCGCAAGAGCCCAAACACTCCCCTTCAGATCCCTCCAGAAGTTGTTGGCATAAGTACTCATTTATCCGGAATTTGACCGGCTAAACGTTTACACACTGATAAAGTTCAATTGAATGAAACGAAAGGAGCAAGGAAAATCAGGAAAACTTATAAATCCTGCGCTGTTGTTTAAAATATTTCAACCCTTCATCATTGGCAATTCCCCTGATAAAATTCTCAAACATCACTTCAAAAAGCATGGGGAACGAAAACTTATCAGGAGGAAAGAAAATAGGATTATGAAGATCAATTAAGCGGCTAATATAGAGCCTGGCAAGTAATTCGATGCTTAAATCCTGCCGGTACATTCCCTGCCTGATACCTTTTTCAATATTGATTTTTATTTTATTAAAGATAAATTCAATCCGCTGCTCAATATGACTCTGATAAATTTCAGGATAAATATCCTCCAGATCTGTTGTTACGGAAGGGGTGAGATCCTGGAATCTTCCGTTCATTTCCTGACTCACAATCATCAGGATGTCAATGGCATTCACATCTTCAAAGTTATGCTCATCAAAAATAGATTTGAAGGATTCACGTTCAAATTCGAGCACTTTCTCAACCAGCTCTTCGTCGCTTGAAACGTATTGCCTAAGCTCTTCAGGAGTAATCTTCAGACTATTACAAATAGTTTCAACATTCAGGCTTCTGACCCCTACTTTAAAGGATAGCTCCCTTACTCCAATTAGGATAGTGCGAAATTTCTCGTCCATTCAAATAAAGTTAAATTACAACCTGATTTAGAGGCGCGAAAATACAAAAAAAATCATCCTGTCAATCGCAAGTTATCAGAGCCTAAAGGGGGGCATAAACGATTCGTTTTACAGTTTCGTTGTTATCAATACAAAGCCTGAAGTAATAAACCCCGGCTTTCAGCATCAACGATTCAGCGTTAAACTCCCTGATGTATTTCCCCGGCCCAATCCATTCATGGTCGATTATGTTTAAGACCTGACGCCCTACAATATCATATACGGCTAATGTTACCTGAGATTGATGGTGAACTTTAAATGAAATTGTTGTATTTCCTGCAAAAGGATTAGGGAAAGCACTGGCGTTTTCAGCTTGTTGAACAATGGGCACATCAGGCTTTAATAAAAGCGGATTTACGATGGCTGTCATAATACTGAGCTGATTCTGGTGTAGACGGGTCCATATTGGCCTTATCACATTGTTATGTGCTGAAACATTGGTATAATCACCAAAAAAAACCGATGGCACAGGTACAAAGGGAGAATCACTCACTTTAAAGTTTTCAAAAGTAAGGCCTCCATCATCAGACACAGCCATAAAAACATCGGTATTGTTATCGTTATAATTCCGTCTGTCGTAAAAAACAAACCAGAGATTTCCGTTGGTTTGATCAATGGTCATCCAGCAAAAAAACTGTTGCTTACCCGGCAGATCATCATTTACCCTGACGGGAGCTGTCCAGGTATAACCACCATCTGTTGACTTAACAAGCCATATATCGGTATCTGTCAAACCGTTACGCTGGTCAGACCAATTAATATAAATAGTACCTCTGTTTGGCCCGTTACTTAAATCGCAGCAGGTAACCGGAAGTCCATTGGCCCTTGAAATACCGGCAATGTCATAATCCCACCCGCCAGGAATTTCGCTTACAAAAATATCGTGCGAAAGCCAGGTTTGTCCGCCATCTGTTGATTTATCAAAGACGAGCCCGTCAGGGCCAGCCCAGGCAACATAAATTTGCCCTTCGGGGCCAATAGCGGGCACAGCACCTTCTACAGTATTATCGCTGTCAATACAATCACCGGCCTTCTCATTTAAGCGAACGGGCTCAGTCCAGGTTAATCCCAAATCTGAAGATTTAGAGAACAGAATCAAACTGGAATCAGAGGAGGCGGCACTTCCATAAGAGTCAAACTGCGTCCATGTTACCATCAGCGTATTGGTAGCAGCATCAAGCACCACCCACTCTTTATCCTGAGCTTTTGTACCATTAAGGCCAATTCCCGCACCATCGTTCCATGTTAAACCATTGTTATCAGTGCGCTGACAAACAATCCGATCAATCCACGACCCAACAGGAGGATTGGAAAGATGAAAGTAGTAAAAATTGCCGAGCGTATCAACTACTATACATGGATCGCCCCATACTCCATGAGCAGACGAAGTCAAACGATTTTCGCTCCAGGTATATCCTCCATCCGAAGAAAAGTAAAAATTATCGAGATTGGCTCCGGCCATCATCTGGCTGGTATTGGCCGGATTAATGACGATTGAAGGCTCATTGGGATTTCGCATAGTTCCAATTACAACATTCTGATGCTGTGCCTTGACCATTGACACAGCAAACGAAGCCATAAACACCATTATCAATACTTTATTCATACCACATTTCTTTAAACAGGCGAAAAAATCAAATAACACCTTCCGTTTCTAAAAAAAACCAGTCTTACTAAATCAACAATCCTGGCAGTAAATAATCTCTAAAAATAAGAAATATCCATTACAGACCAGCAGATTGATAATTGCGCTGGTATGCGTATGTTTGCAAAAGGAGTGAAATCAGCAGCAAAAATTAAAAATAAAAACGACAAACTGGCATGAAGAAAATTGAAATGCACTGGCAAATATTAATTGCACTCGCAGCCGGCACCCTTTTCGGACTTTATTTCCATCCACAGGTCATATGGATAAGCTGGGTTGGCACATTGTTTCTTTCGCTGCTCAAAATGGTTATCATCCCCCTGGTGCTTACTTCAATCATAACAGGAGTATCAGGCATTGGCAGTGCTGAAAGCCTGGGAAGGCTGGGACTTAAAACCATTTCATTTTATATCTTCACCAGTCTGCTTGCTATTTTACTGGGATTATCGCTGGTAAATCTTATTGAGCCCGGCCTTGGCGCCGACTTATCACTGGCCGAAAAGGTGAGTAACATACCAGCTACCGAGCAATCAATAGGCCAGTTGTTATTGGCCTCAATTCCTGAAAACATCTTTAAATCGTTGAGTGAGGGCAACATGCTTCCTATCATTTTCTTTGCCATTGTTTTTGGATTTTTTATCAATACGGTATCAGAGAAACATCAGCAAGCGCTCAACAACTTTTTCACTGCCACCTACGAAGTTATGATGAAAATAACTTTAACGGTTATTAAACTTACGCCATTGGGTGTATTTGCAATAATAGCAACAGTAACATCCAGATATGCCGGTGACGGATATGCCTTAGGGCAAGTATTTTCGAGAATGGGAATATTTATGCTGACAGTTATTTTAGCTTTATTTTTACATACTTTCCTCACACTTCATCTGACATTGTGGGGCATTGGCCGTATAAATCCTTTCAGGCATTTTAAAAACATGTCGACACCCTTACTTACTGCATTCTCAACATCTTCATCAAGCGCCACCCTTCCCTTAACAATGGAAGCGGTTGAAACTAAAGACGGGGTTTCAAACAAAATAGCCAGTTTTACAATCCCCCTGGGAGCGACCATCAACATGAATGGAACGGCTCTTTATGAATGCATTGCAGTTCTCTTTATTGCCCAGGCTTATGGCATTGAGCTAAATATGGGCCAGCAAATAATTGTTGTTTTAACAGCCTTACTGGCGGCCATTGGTTCAGCAGGCATTCCCATGGCAGGACTGGTAATGATGACTATTGTGCTGAAAGCAGTAGGGCTGCCATTGGAAGGCATCGGATTAATTCTGGCAGTTGACCGCTTGCTCGACATGTTTCGCACGGCGGTGAATGTATATGGTGACACCTGTGCCGCAGCCATTATTGCAAAATCGGAAGGCGAAAAATTGAAATTATAAATAGCTAAGACATAATGGGCAGATTGATAATCACCCTTGTGCCCGAAGCTTGCCCGTTTGCGTCAAATAAATCGATAATCTGCGATTTCATATCCAGCCCATAAAGGTTATTAAGCAGTTTTAACCTTGACTCTACCAAGGAAATGCCTAAAGATTTCTCATCTCGTTTAGCAGCGGGCTTTGAGGCCTGAGCCTGAGCTCTTCCGACCCCATTATCTTCAACTACACAGGTAATCTGATTCTTTTCTTTTGACAGATGAATCACAATACGTCCACCACCTTTTAAACCCATAATACCATGCCAGATTGCATTTTCGACAAAAGGCTGAATAAGAAATGGCGGAATATAGCTGGCCAAAGTATCAATTGAGTCATCAACATTCAAATGATATTCAAATTTCTGCTGAAATCTAAGTGACTCCAGTTCGAGGTAAAGAGAAAGTGAGGATATTTCGTCACCAATAGGGACGGCCTGTTTTTGCGAGCTGTTCAGTATCAATCGCATAAGTCTTGCAAACTTAGAAAGATATTGGGAAGAGGCCAGCCGATCGTTTTTGATAATAAAAGATTGAATTGAATTCAGTGTATTGAAAACAAAATGAGGGTCCATTTGCTTTCCGAGGGCTTGTTGCCTGTACCAGTTAATATCATTCCTGAGCTCATGTTCTTTGCGTATTTGTTTAACCCTGTTGATGTAATAAAGGTAAACTATCAGTATAACTGTAAGGGCCGAAAGTGAGATAAACCACCATGTTCTCCAGAAGGGAGGTAAAATAGTAAAGCTAAACTTGGCAGGAGCTGCACTTTGCAGACCATCAGCATTGATAGCCATCACTTCAAAAGTATAATCACCGGGTGGAAGAAAAGCATATTCAACCTCATTGTTATTCGTAACCACCCAATTGTCATTTAGGCCAACCAGACGATACTTGAAAATAACATTGTCGGCATCACGAAATGAAATACCAACAAACTCCAACGTAATAAAATTCCGGTCATAATTAAGTTTAAGTCCAGACTTCACAAGGGTATCAACATTCAACACATTAACTGAGTTAATATAAACCGGAGGGGGTTGGGTAACTGGTTTATAATTTTTATAGTTAAAAACTGTGAGGCCCAGATTAGTAGCAATATAAACATTATCATCATCACAAGCAATCTGATTGATTTCATTTGAAATCAACCCATGTAACTTGGTAAAAGAGTTAATCTTAAAGCCCTTGCTACCAATATCGGCAAGTTCCAGACAGTTCAGCCCTTTATTTGTAGCAACCCATAAACAACCATTATTGCATACCATAGAGGAAATTGAGTTACTTAAAAGCCCTTGTTGCTGGGTGAGTTGAAGAATGGAGCTAGCTAAATCATACAAAATCAGGCCAGAACCCTTTGTTCCAATCAATAATTGCTTAGTTTTTTCATCATACAGTAAATCGGTAACTCTACTCCCTAAAAGGGGATTAAGAGCCTTTAGATTAATAATACCTTTCTTATCCTTTTTATAAACTCCATTGGTTGCACCTAAAAAAAGTGTACTGTCATTAATCTCAAGTATAGATTCAACCCTTAACCCAATACTATCATAGGATAAAGAGTTATAAATAACATTTCCATTTAAAAATTTACTATAGCTGTTTGATTCCCCAATCCACAATCCATCATCATTTGAGCCTGATATAGTTTTTAAACTAAATATAAAACGAGACTTCCCCGACAAACTATTCTGTTGAATTTTGGAATCAGCGAATTTATTTTCATACTTCTTGATTGAATGCAGATCATGAACATTATACAAATACTCATTTGTACCCACCCATAATCCCTGCTTATTTTCAAATAAGGCCTGAATCAAATCATTCTTTGTATCAGAGACTTTTAAGTTAGAGATGCTTTTCCCTTTGATGATATTAATAAACTCATCGTTTGTTCCTGCAATAACTTTTCCGCTTGACAATAACACCTTACTTACCTTATCTGAAGTCAAACCATTCAGTTTGGTATACGAATAAAAACTACCTGAAGGCAAATAATAAACGCCCTCAGCTAAAGTTGAGAACCACATTCCTCCTTCCAGATCCTCATAAATTGAAGAAACGGAAACACCATTTAAATATTGAAAAACAGGAGTGCTTAAATCTTGACCACTTTTATAACAAATTGCACCATTTTTATCCGTAGCAATCCAAATATTATTATGTCTATCAGGGAATACGCCAAAAATTCTATAGTCAACAAACTTAGGATAAGGTTTCAAACTATCATTAAAAACTACAAAAAAATCATTTTGTGAAAAAACAAGTTGATGTTCTCCAATCAATGTTGCCATTAACTGCCGATGTGAATATGTTCTTTCAATATTTTTAAAAAAGTACCGGGACACCCTTTTGTCATTATGTATTGTAATTCTGTACAAATCCATAATCTCCCCTTGAGAAACAAGCACCCTGCCATCCTCAATAAAAAGATGGGCCGCAGTTGATTCTGCCCCTTTCGGATGGAGCCTTTTTAAATTCCCCTGATTATCGATCATTATTAAACCTTCCTGTAATAGTCCGATTTTTATACTTCCGTCTCTACTAACAACAAAGGATGACTTAACAGGTACAGCAAATCCTCCAACCCCTGCTTCAAGGCTCCTGTTGAATCGGTAATTAACTATAGAATCATTCTCAAAATAAGACAACTGACAAGGAAAAGAAACAAACCATACCCGACCCTTAAAGTCTTCATAAACTTCAAATACGGTATTTTCTGCCAACCCATCCTGCTTGTCAAAATTCTTAAAATGCCGGCCATCATATCTGCATACACCCATATTGGTTGCAATCCAAACATACCCTTTTGAATCCTGAAACACATGGTAAATTTCGTTACTGGGGAGGCCTTCATCAACCGTATAATGCCTGAATACAGGCTGCTGGGCATAGGATGCCGGGAAAATCAGACTTATTAATAATATGATCGGGGCTAAAAGCCTTTTCATTCATTTATTCCTTTAATAGATCGTTCAAATTTAATACAATTTAACCTCCCTTACTTCTCTTTTTATTTATCAATCATCGCTTTTTATGTCAAACATAAGATACTGCATCTTTTGTTTTGCGTTTTCTTCTTTTTAACATGATTAACCTTTTATCAAACAAAGCTGCAAAAATCCTGAATTCATTTTTATTATATCTCAACTTTTAACACTATCTTAGTGTGACAAAAACACAAACTTCATTTTATTCATTATCAATTTCTTACATGGCTAAATCTAAAAATATTAATAAAAGAATTGGCATTCTGACCGCTGGAGGTGACTGCCCTGGAATAAACGCTGCCATAAGAAGTGTAGGAAAAACAGCCATTTCTGATTATGGAATGGAGATTTTAGGAATATCTTCAGGCTTCCTTGGATTAATTGAAAAAGACTTTTCTATTCTTGACGAAAATCATTTATCCGGTATTCTGACTCTTGGAGGAACCATCCTGGGCACCTCCAGAGAAAAACCTTACAAAAAAAATGAAACAGCCAATGGCAAATCAGAAAAGCCCAAGCTTATTAAAAAGCATTACCATGAAATGAACCTTGACGGCCTGGTTTGCATTGGCGGTAACGGAACGATGCGAACAGCGGCCCTGCTTGCTGAAGAAGGCCTGAATATCATTGGCCTTCCTAAAACCATTGATAATGACGTTTGGGGAACAGATGTCACCTTCGGGTTTGATTCTGCCGTTTGGATTGCCACTGACGCCATAGATAGGCTGCACACAACTGCCAACTCACATAAACGCATCATGGTTATTGAACTGATGGGTCACCATGCCGGATGGCTGGCACTGTACTCCGGCATTGCCGGCGGTGGTGACGTTATCCTTATTCCTGAAATTGATTACAAAGAGGAGGTAGTGGCCAAATATCTGCTTAAAAGAGCCATGAATAAAAAATCATATTCCATTGTGGTTGTAGCAGAAGGAATCAACAAACCTAAAGGAATTTCTGCCGCACATCATGTTTCTCAGTTTATTCAAAAATATACCGGACTCGAAACACGTGAAACTATCCTTGGTTATATTCAACGCGGAGGAAGCCCCTCGCCCATGGATCGCATCCTGGCAACCCGCTATGGAGCACATGCTGTTGAACTGATGGCTTCCGGTAATTTTGGACAAATGGTGGCTTCCATTAATGGTAAGATTACCTCTGTTCCCCTTAAAGATGTAGGCAACAAACTCAATATTGTACCACAGGATCACCCGCTGATCAAAAAATCACGAAAAATGGGAATCTCTTTTGGCGACAAATAACAATGATTACAGCATTTGCAAGCCTGGCTGGCAAAATCACTTAAAAATCTTCCATATCAGATTCGACCTGCCCATTGCGCTCTCTCTCTTTTTGCCGGTTATAATTGTTGATGCGATAACTAAATCCCAAATAGCCAACCCGGCTTTCCATTTTGCGGTTATTTGTGATAAAAAACCCATCACCGGTTGTTTCAGAATTAAACCTTCTGGTATCAAACACATCACTCACCCTTAAGCTTAAAGATGCTTTCCCTTTCAAAAAGTCATACCTGAATGCCACATCTGCAAAATACACCTCTGCATCCCTGTCCTGAGCTTCAACCTCGGGTGATTCATAGTTTCCGGCTACCATCAATGAACCATTCTTCATCAGATTGAATGTCATATTGATTTTGGCTGTCCACATATTGCCTCTTACCGTTTCAAGACCTGTAACTTCACTCCCCTTTATTACATTCCTGAATATCGAAACATTGGCATTGGCTTTAAACCATTTTGCAAACTCCCTGTTTCCTATAAATTCCATTCCGTATGCTGTTCCACTGGTCAGATTCCTGTATGTGGTAGAGGTCACACCACTCTCTTCCAACGAAACTATTCTATCAATAATGCCCGTTGTATGCCGATAAAAAGCCGTTGCATTCAACGAATTCTTACCCCAGAAATTTGACCACCCAAGTTCATAGGAGTTGATAAATTCAGGATCTAATTTTGGATTGCCAAACCTGATATTCAATGAATCAGAGTAATCAACAAAAGGATTCAGCTGCCTGTTTGAAGGCCTTGATACCCTGCGGCTGTAACTGAGCAAAAATTGCTGCTTTACACTTGATTCATAAACCAGGTGAACAGACGGGTATAAGCTCATATATGACTGATCAAACTTTTCATTGGTTAAGGTGAGTTCCGAATTTGATATCAGCTGCTCTAGCCTGACTCCTGCCTGATATTTTAATTTTTTGTATGATGATGAATAAATCCCATAAACAGCATGTATCTGTTCCAGGTAATCAAAATAATTATTTGCCAGCGGATTCAGTATCCATTTATCTGTTTCATAATCATAGTCTTCCAGGTAATTTCGCATGCTAAGGTCTTTAACAGTGCTCTTGAATCCCGTTTCAACACGACCGCCATTTCCAACAGGTGTTGAATAGTTAGACTGTAACATATACATCAAATTCGTATTGTTCGAGCCGGAGTTCTGAAGTGTAGGATATAGCTGCGCTTCATCAGAAAAAAATTCCGTTTGCTCAATTTTCTGACTCCCACTCATGCTGTTGTCATTGATCATAAAATCAGCGGTCAATTCCCTGCCTTTGGTTGAAAAAGTTCTTTTATACGAAGCATTATAACTATATGACTGTATACTGCGATCTGATGAGCTATAACGGTTAAATTTTCTGACAAGAACATCATCGGCATTAAATGAACGCGACAAAATATCACCCTTATTACCAAAATCCATATCTCTGTATTGAAATGAAAGGGTAAGTGTGTTATAGTTGTCAATTAAAAAATCAACGCCTGTATTCAGATTCTGCATATTTCTGTTATTTGTCATCTCCTGATTCTGAAGCAATACAGAAGAAACACCCTCATAAGTTGTTGTGCGATTGGATTCTCCGGATGAATTAAACCTGCCAAACCGGGCATCATAACCTGCAAACAAATTAAATTTTGACTGTCTGAGGTTAAAATTCAGGGAGCCATTGTATCTATCGCCTGTACCAGCTGTGGCCGAAACCAGCCCATTCAGCCCCTGAAGGCTTTTTTTCTTTAACACAATATTGATAATTCCTGAAGTACCTTCCGGATCATATCTTACCGAAGGATTGGTAATTACTTCAATTGATTCGATTGAACTTGCCGGAATCTGCTGAAGCAGGTCACCACTGCTGATTTCTGCCAATCCCGAGGGCTTGCCATCAACAAGAATAGTAACATTACTGCTTCCCCTAAGGCTCACATTTCCATCAACATCTACTTTTACTGATGGTATATTTTGCATCACTTCAACAGCAGAGCCTCCAATTGAAGCAATGCTCTTGTCAACATTGATAATCTTTTTATCCAGATTGTTTACCATCATTTCCTTTTCAGCCGTAATTTCAACACCCGAAAGCCCTGTCGCTTTATTTTTCAAAGGAACAATACCAAGATTAATCTCCGGATTGTCAGGCCTTATCATAACATCTTTAATCATTTTGGTCTCATAACCCATAAACTGAATTCTGACCAAATACTTCCCGGTTTTCAGCTGTTCAACTTTGAAATTCCCCTTTGAATCGCTGATTGTACCACCTGCAATTGAAGAATCCCTCGGGCTGATGAGGGCAATACTTCCATATTCAATGGCATAACCGGAAGCTTCGTCAACCAGCTTACCTTTGAGTATGCCGATTGCAGGCCTTTCGCCTCCACCGCCGCCTCTGCCCTGTCCGTTTTGTGCCAGAACTTCTGACACACTTAATAGCGCCACAATAAGCAAGAATAACGAGTAAGATGTAATTTTTAATTTCATCGGGTAATTGATTAGGGTTGGCAAAAATACCATAAATACATGAAGCTTTCTGAGTTTAACAATTTTCTACGCAGGATAATCATTCGACACCTTCATTCGACACCATCTTGCTGATTTTCTTTTGCTGTTAGTTGTAATTTTTATCCATTTCATGCAGTAAGCAAAGAATGTCTATCAATTATCTTAATTTTGTCATGTAAATACTCTTAAACCATAGTCATGAGAAACACGCTTACCATATTCCTTCTATTGTTCAATCTCATACTGAACGCTCAGAACTGGGACACTGATTACGAAAAATCTGATTTTAAAAAGACGCCAACGTATGCCGAAACTATAGATTATTGCCAGCGCCTGGCCGATGCTTCTCCCTTAGCCAGCATGGTCAACCTGGGCTTAAGTCCCCAGGGAAATGCAATTCCCATGATGATAATTGACCGCGATGGATTAAAAACTCCAGAAGCCATAAGAGCCAAAGGACGCATTGTTGTGTTGGTACAGGCATGCATTCACCCTGGCGAACCCGAGGGAAAAGACGCCATGCTACTGCTAATAAGAGACTTAATCATCCACCGCAAGCAAAAAGAGTTGCTTGAAAAAGCAAGCATCCTTTTTATTCCAATTTTTAATGTGGACGGGCACGAGAGATTTGGCCCCTATAACCGAATAAACCAAAACGGGCCCGAAGAAATGGGCTGGCGCACCAATGCCCTGAATCTTAACCTGAACCGCGACTTTCTGAAAGCCGAATCGCCCGAAATGCAGCACTGGCTTAAAATGTACACACAATGGCTTCCCGAATTCTTTATCGACATACACACTTCAGATGGGGCCGATTACCAATACCCTCTTACTTACAGCATTGAAATTTCAGGCAATCTTGATTCAGGCTTAACCCGCTGGCTCAACAATATATATGAACCCCGTATTACAGGCAAGATGAAAGAGGCTGGATACCCGATATTTCCTTATGTCCAGTTCAGAAAATGGCATGACCCCAGAAGCGGACTTCGCACAGGACCTGCCCCATCAATGATTTCGCAAGGTTACGCTGCCGTGCAGAATCGCCCTGCACTGCTGATTGAAACCCATATGCTTAAAAACTATAAAACACGCGTTGATGCTACATACCAAATGTTAACGCATTCACTGTTCATTTTAAACCATCAGGCCGAAACATTGAAAACCCTGATTGACATGGCCGACAAATCAACTGCATCGCCAAACTTCAGAACACAAAAATACCCCTTGTGCATCAAAACCAGCCAAACAGACAGCACAATGGTACAGTTTGAAGGCTTCGAATACAAAAATGTAAAGAGCGACCTCACCGGAGGCGACTGGTTTATATATGACAACACCAGGCCAGTAACCATGACTCTACCGTTTTTCAACAAAACATACGTTGAAACTGAAACTCAACTTCCTGAAGCATACCTTATTCCTGCTGAATGGGCTTCTTTAGCCGGAAAACTTAAACTTCACGGCATCAAAATGAATCAGTTAACCGAATCTGCCGAATTAAATATCAACTCATATAAATTTCACGACTGTTCTTTCAGCCCCGAACCAAACGAAGGTCACCAGAAAGTCAATGCAAAATATGACGAAATTGTTGAAACACGCAAATTCCCTAAAGGCTCTTTCGTAATACTTACCAATCAACGAACAGCTAAAGTAATAGCTGCAGCACTTGAGCCGGCGTCACCTGGCTCATTTTTCGAGTGGGGTTATTTCAACACGATTCTTGAACAAAAAGAATACAGCGAAACCTATGTTATGGAAACCATGGCGCGTGAAATGCTAAACACAGATGCCAACCTCAAAAAAGAGTTTGAAACCAGAATGAAAGACCCCGATTTTGCAGGCAGCCAATGGAATATTCTTAACTGGTTTTACAGCAAAACACCTTACTGGGACAACAAATTCAACATTTACCCTGTAGGCAGGGTTTTCGAAAAAGCTTCTGTCACTTACCTGAAAAATATTTCGGTTCCTGTTGAATAATCAGTCATCTGCTGTTTTCATATTTTAAAATGAAATTTCAAAGACACTGACAGCGTCTGTTAAGCAGTACGCTATACGAAATATTTAAGTCAACTACTTTTTGCTGGCCTGTATTTTCATGCCCGGCAATTCTTTATCTTTATGCAGTAATTGTCATACCACACAAGCTCACAAGCAATTACAAAAATTGCTATTACTTGCCTTAATACAAGCCCAAACAAAGTTGAAAAATTTTAACTGGCAGCTTGCAAAAATTGAAAACATCATTTACTTTTACGCCTTTGCACTTAGTGTCGCAATTACACAAACATAGTGTAATTATGACACAACTCTTCAGCCAAAAATCACGTTGATGAGGAAGGGTGATTTTATAAGATTGATTGCAACAAACAACATGCAATAGATTTAAAAAACAGCCTTGGCAAATACACTGAGAGTTACAGAAAATTCATAAATTTGATATTACGGCTAAAACAGCAAAACGATAAAATATCCCTAAATCAACAGACTTAACCCCAAAAAGCAACCAAATGGACAAACAGGACAACAGTTTTAAAGTAGGAATGTCGGTTATCGGCTCCATATTTTTCATCTTTGGCTTTGCCACAACCTTTATTATCACACTGAGTGCTAAAGTAAAAGACATCTTCGCCCTCAGCGAATTTGAAGCTCAGATGTTGAATTTTGCATTTTTCATCACCTACGCTCTAATCTCAATCCCCATTGGGCTTTACATTAAAAAAATCGGCTATAAAAGGGCTTTGGTAATTGGCTTATTACTTATGGCTGCTGGAGGTTTTCTGTTCTTCCCTTCATCCAGTATCCCATCATTCCCCTTATTTTTAGTTTCTACCTTTATTCTTGCTGCAGGTGTAGTATTTCTGCAAACAGCAGCCAACCCTTATGTAACAGCTTTAGGGCCTGCAGATACCGCTTCAAGCCGTCTGAATCTGACTCAAGCCTTAAACTCTATTGCAACCATGCTGGCACCATGGATTATTGCTGTATTTATTTTTAAAAGTGTAGGAGAACTTTTACCGGTTGAGAAAGCACAAACTGTACAATTGCCCTTCATCATCATGAGCGTTTTGATTGTGATTATTGCTGTCATGATCATGTTTATTAAGTTACCTGAAATATCACAACAATCCACAGAGAAGAAAAGTGTATGGAAATACCCCCATGTTTTACTGGGCGCACTTGCTATATTCTTTTATGTTGGCGCTGAAGTGGGTAATGGCGGAATGATTATCAATTATCTTAAATCAACCAATGGAATGGATCCGGAAACTGCTTCAAAGTATGCAGCCATCTATTGGGGAGGAGCCATGGTTGGCCGTTTCTTTGGCTCATTCATGTTCTCCGGAATTAGCATGTCCAAAAAAATCACCTATGCTCTTCCTGTTTTGCTGCTAGCATTCGTTTCAGGCTCTTTTGTAACCGACTGGAGCTGGAGTATTGGCGGAATTTTCCTTGGCATTGCAGTGATTAATTTTCTAATCATGCAAATTGGCACAGGTAAAGCTGCCCGTACACTGGCTGTTTTTGCCCTGGTTGCTGCCGCACTTGACCTCATTACAAGCTTTGGAACAGGAACAATAGCATTATGGACACTTGTTTCCATCGGTTTATTCAATTCAATTATGTTCCCGAACATCTTTACGCTTGCCGTTAAAGACCTTGACAACGGAGAGCTCAGCACTGCATCAGGCATTATCAACACCCTTATTTTTGGTGGCGCCATCATTCCTCCAATCATGGGCGGTGTTGCCGACAGCTTTGGCTACACCTGGGCCTTTATTGTTCCTGCACTTTGTTACCTCTACATCTTCTTCTATGCTGTTAAAGGAAGTCAGATAAGAAGGTAATACCTTCATCGATTTTCAATTCACAAGTTGATTTACACAAAATGAATCAAAACCGGAAACATATTTTTCTCGCAGTTATTCTTTTCTTTGGTCTGGCCATGAATGGTGGTTTACATGGCCAGACCTACCTTTATTTTCAGGACAGCCCTTCATCTGACTACTACGACTTTAGTTGGATGGAGTTAACGGCTCCAAGCGAACTTGAACGCAAAGGTGATGACCTGAGAAAATTTCCGGTAGAGAGCAGTACTCCTGCAATGCAGGGAACTAACAGCCTCCGGTTAAAATGGCGCTCAGTTATTGGTGGTGACTGGGTTGCCATTGCGGCAGGCGAAAGCTGGGAGGCACATAACCTCCTGCAAACCGACACCTTGTCCTTCTGGCTGCGTTCAGTTGAAGGCTTAAGTGCAACCAATTTGCCTAAAATCTTTTTGGAAGACATTCATAATGTCAAAACCACCAAACACAACTTTTCAACCTGGAGTCCTTCCTCTTTAGCCGCCGGCAACTGGGTTAGAATAGCAATCCCCATGTCTCAGTTCCTCAATGCGGGAGATCCGGTTGATTTCTCAGTAATAAAAACCATCGGCTTTGCACAAAACACCACCGACAACTTTCAACACACTTTGTTTGTGGATGATATGCGTGTATTTAAAGGCAATGGAACCTCACCACCTGCTTCTCAGCCAACCGGGCTTACGGCTAAAGGCTACGACAGCCACATGGAATTGAACTGGTTGCAAAATCCGGAAACTGACATCAATGGATATCAGATACAACGTTCTACTGACGGTGGGAATAATTACACCACCCTTGGTATCGTTAACAAAAATACATTGTATTATATTGACTGGGTTCGAAACCTGGGCACAGAAGTACAGGTCTCTTACCGTATTTCTGCACTCAATGCAGCCAATCAGCCGTCCATACCTTCGGTTCCGGCAACTGCCACAACCAGCATCTATTCTGATGAACAATTGCTCGACATGGTACAGGAATACACTTTCAGGTATTTTTATGACTACGCCCACCCTGCTTCCGGAATGGCCCGGGAAAGAATGGGCTCTGGCGATGTCGTTACTTCCGGCGGATCGGGTTTTGGCATCATGGCATTGATCACAGGAATAGAACGGGGTTTTATAACAAGACAGGCAGGCATAACCCGCATGCAAAAAATCCTGTCTTTTCTTGAAAATGCCGACCGTTTTCATGGCGTATGGCCTCACTGGATGAACGGCAACACCGGCCAGGTTATCCCTTTTAGCACAAAAGACAATGGCGGCGACCTGGTTGAAACCGGATTCCTTATTCAGGGTCTCCTGGCCGCTCGTCAGTATTTCAACCTCGAAACACCTGAAGAACAAAACATCTACAGCAGAATTACCTCACTATGGGAATCCGTTGAATGGGACTGGTACACCCGCAACAATTCAGGTGCTTTATACTGGCATTGGTCACCCAATTATGCTTGGGATATGAACATGCCAATAAGAGGATGGAATGAAGCCGCTATCATTTACATGCTCGCCATTGCCTCTCCAACACACCCGATTCCTGCCAGTTATTGGAACAATGGTTGGGCGGGCACCTCCTATTATATCAACGGACGAACATTTTATGGATATAAACTGGATGTTGGATGGGATCGCGGAGGCCCGCTGTTTTTTGCGCACTATTCATTTCTTGGATTCGACCCAAGACATAAAAAAGACAGTTTTACCAATTACTTTATTCTGAATAAAAACCACACACTTATACACAGAGCATACTGTATAGACAATCCTCTGAACTTTGCAGGATACGGATATAACTGCTGGGGATTAACCGCCAGCGACGATCCTGACGGATACATGGCACATGAACCATCGGGCAACCGCGATAATGGCACCATCACCCCTACTGCCGCACTTTCATCTATGCCTTACACCCCTGCGGAATCTATGGATGCTCTTAAACATTTTTACAGACAACTGGGCCAACACACCTGGGGGTATTACGGATTTTACGACGCGTTCAACCAAAGCCGAAACTGGTGGGCCACTTCTTACCTTGCCATCGATCAGGGCCCCATTATCGTTATGATTGAAAATCAAAGATCTCAGCTAATCTGGAACAACTTTATGGCCAATCCTGAAATAAATCCAATGCTGGAGGCCATAGGGTTTACCTACGACCCCAACAGTACACCAGAGACTGAGAATCTTTCGGAAGCTATCTTATATCCTAACCCTGCATCGGGCAATGGAACCAACCTCGTGCTCGACCTTAAAAAAACAGGCACTGTCAAGTTCAGCATTTTCGATATTGCCGGACGTTTGGTTTCTGAAATCCAATTCAATGCAACTTCCGCAGGACTAACAACCATACCTATTGAAACAACAACTCTTAAACCTGGTATTTATACCCTGAAATTTACCAATCAAGCTGACAGGCAAGAAGCTTTACCACTTGTCATTCAATAAAAACAATTGATAAAAAAGGGCACAATCGCCTCTGGATTTTTACCCGGTATATAATCATAATTACGAAACACAAACCAAGCATAATAAACCAATACCAAACCAACAAACAATGAAAAAAGCGACACATTTACTCATCCTTCTTTTCCTGTTGGGGATTATACCTGGAGCTATGGCTCAGCAGGTTAAAGTTACAGGAAAAATCACAAGCGTCAGCACAGGCGAAACCCTTCCGGGAGTTACTGTTGTTGTAAAAGGAACTACTTCAGGTACGGCAACCGATATTGACGGGAACTATAGCCTTGAAGTACCAACCACTGCAACACTGGTTATCAGCTTTATAGGAATGGAAACGCAGGAAATTCCAGTGCAGGGGCGCTCAGTCATCAACGTTTCTATGACATCTGCTGCCAGTATGCTCGACGAAGTTGTGGTGGTTGGATACGGTTCAGCCAAACGAATGGACCTCACCGGCTCTATTGCGACTGTAAAAGCCAAAGATCTTGCATATCAGGCAGTCTCCAACCCTGCTCAGGCCCTGCAGGGGAAAGTAGCCGGAGTTCAGGTGACCAATAGCGGATCTCCGGGTAGCTCACCGGTTATCCGTATCCGCGGACTCGGCTCTGTTTCATCTAGTTCAGCTCCGCTTTATGTTGTGGACGGAGTGCTTACCAATGATATCAGCTATCTGGGAACCAACGATATTGAAAATATCACTTTTCTCAAAGATGCATCCTCTTCTGCCATTTACGGCGTAAGAGCTGCCAATGGTGTAATTCTCGTTACCACCAAACGCAGCCAAAGCCGCGAAGCCAAAATCTCGTATTCAGGATATGTTGGCTTCCAAAGCGTTGTGAATAAGTTAGACCTCACCACCGGGTCGCAGTACATTGATTTAATCAATGAAAAAAACCTGTATCAGGCCCAGGCTTCAGGCAATGGTGAAACTTTTGTACCCGAAGATCCTGCCAATTACCCTGATGCCACCGATTGGTATGACGAAGTGCTCCGGTCAAAAGCCTTCACACAAAGTCACGACATCAGCGTGATGGGTGGTTCGGCAAAAAGCACCTATACATTTGGAGCTGCATGGTTTCAACAGGAAGGACTCGTCAAAGGCCACGATTACGATCGCATCAACCTGAGAGCCTCCCTCGAATCTGAAGTTAAGAAAAATCTGAAAGTTGGTTATTCAGCTAACTTAAGCAGTTATAAATTTAAAGATGTGCCAGGCGTATTCAACAATGCATACGTGGCTCCTCCTGTATTCCCGGCAAAAATTAACGACACTACTTTCAGTCCGCTTGGACTGGGTAACTTTGCCAACCCTGCTGCTCAACTCGAGTACTTTAACAGCCGATCCAATGGCATCAGATTTATCGGAAGTGCTTTTGCTGAACTCATGATCATCAAAGACCTCAAGCTGAAATCATCATATGGCATGGACTATGGCTCAAACCGCAACAGGAGCTATTCACCCGCATATGTTGTTTCTACCACTCAGTTTGACACTCTAAGAACCTTAAGCCGCTCAATGGGATACTCTGTTGATGGCTATTTTGACAACACGTTAACTTATGACAAAACTTTTGGCAAACATAAATTAACTGCTATGGCCGGAATGTCAGCTCAGGAATACAGATACCTGGGAATGAATGGCAGCAGGCAGGGTGTTGAAGACTTCGGTGAACACTCATTGTACCTCGGACTTGGCGACCAAACCACGTCATCTGTCAGCGATGGAGGTTCAAAAGTAACTTCACTCTCCTACTTCGGCCGGGCAACTTATAACTTTATGGATAAATACCTGTTTACAGGAACTTTACGTTACGACGGAAGCTCTGTTTTCCCTAAAGATGAACGTTATGATATATTCCCGTCTGTTGGCTTCGGTTGGGTTATTTCCAACGAAGACTTTATGAAGAACCAGGATATTTTTGATTTTCTCAAATTCAGGGCCAGCTATGGCATAACCGGAAACAACAGAGTTCCTGCCAATATTTACACTTTAACCATTCAAAAAGGGGGAACTCTTTCTACTGCCTTTGGTGAAGGTGGCAATATTGTAATTGCTGAAGGGGCTAATCTGACCAGCGCCGTGCCTCCAACCCTCAAATGGGAAAAAGTAAAAGAATACGATTTGGCTTTTGAAGGACTTGCAGTTGATAATAAACTTTCATTCGAACTTGATTATTATCACCGTACTACTGTGGATGGAATTTTCCCTACCACACTTTCAGCTACAGCCGGAACTTCAGGCAGTTACCTGCAGAATAATGGCGACTTCCTCAATAGTGGTATCGAAATCACCCTTGGCTGGACCAACGAAATCGGCGACCTTAAGTACTCGGTAAACGCCAATTACACGTATAACAAAAACGAAGTTAAAGATCTGCTCGAAGGCACACTTGGACTTTATGGCGGCAATCTGCCAGTTGGAGGCTTCTTTTCAACATATACAGTTGTCGGGCAACCTATTGGAACTTATTACGGACGTAATGTAATAGGCATTTTCCAGAACCAGGAGGAAATTGACAATTATGCTTTCGAAGGAACTCCTATTCAACCCAATGCCAAACCGGGTGATTTCAAATTTGAAGATGTTGACAACAATGGTATAATTGATGCCAAAGATCGCGTATTCCTGGGCAGTGCATTACCCACTTATATGATTGGATTCAACACCACAATTGAATACAAAGGAATTGACTTCAGCATTGATCTTTACGCACAGGGTGGCAATAAGATATACAATGCCAAACGCGCTCAAAGACTTGGCAACGAAAACTATGATCTCGATTTCTATGAAAACCGCTGGCATGGTGAAGGAACTTCAAACAGCTATCCTTCAGCTGACCTCACCGGTGAAAACATGAACCCAAATTCATGGTATATTGAAGATGGCAGTTTTATCAGAATCAGAAATATTCAGATAGGCTATACCATTCCTGTAAAAGTAGCTACAACTCTTGGAGTCAGAAGTGTGCGCTTCTATGCCAACACATCCAATCCTTTTACCTTTTTCAAATACAATGGCTTTACACCCGAAATTGCCAGTAGCTCAGCCACTTCGCAAGGCATTGATCTAAATGTCTATCCAATGTCAGCTACCTATAATTTTGGTGTTAATGTTAATTTTTAATCAGTAAAACCTACAATCATGAAAGCAAACAAATGGATATATATGCTGCTGATCTTTGCCCTATTTTCATTCAGCTCTTGCAAAGATTACCTTGAGTTCCCTCCCGAGGGCACAATCCCTGCTGAAGGTTTTTTCGAAACCCAGGAACATGCCGAACAATCTGTCAACTCCATCTATGCTCATCTGCGCGGATGGGAAATGGTTTCGTTCGCCTATATCATCATGCAGGAAGTAACCTCTGACAATTCACAGAAAGGAAGTGTTACCGGAGATGCCTCTTTTATTAATGATTATGACAATTTCACCTTCACACCCAGCCAGTTTGTTATAAAAGATTACTGGGCAGGACGTTACAGAGGCATTAATCTATGCAATCAGTCCATTACGAATATTCCGGCTATCACCATGGATGAGGGTTTAAAATCAAGGCTCATTGCTGAAGCAAAATTCCTGAGAGCGCTCATTTATTTTGATCTTGTTCGTGCCTATGGCGACATCCCAACACCTACCCAGGTGCCGGTTGGTCCTGAAATAAATTTCAGAACACCCAAAGATCAGGTTTACAGCCTTATTGAGTCTGACCTGCTCGATGCCATCAGCGTTTTGCCAGACAGCTATGACAATGCCAATAAAGGCAGGGCCACATCAGGTGCTGCAAAAGGCTTACTTTCTAAAGTTTATCTTTACATGGAAAGATACGCTGATGCCGAAAGACTGGCTGGCGAAGTCATCAGTTCAGGCAAATACGCTCTGCTTCCTGACTTTTATGATGTTTTCAGAGTACCTGCCGAAAATGGCCCGGAGTCATTATTTGAAATTCAGGCGCAACAGGTTGAAGGAAACGACGGAGTTTCATTTTGCCAGCATGCTGAAGTTCAATCGGTTCGTGGACAATGGGGCTGGGGTTTCAACATTCCGACCGACGATTTGGCTGCTGCCTTTGACGCCGCTGGTGACACAGAACGAAAAGCTGCTACCATTCTTTACAAAGGCGATGTTACTCCTGACGGTGACTTTATTATCGGAGTAAATGCATTAGAAGGCGTTTCAACACCACGTTACAACGCAAAAGCCTACTTCCCGTCCAGCCAGCAGCTTGTTGGCCCTTATGGTTCAGGCCAGAATATCAGAGTTTTAAGGTATTCTGAAATCCTTCTTATTCAGGCTGAAGCCAGAATCAGACAAGGAAACTCCAGTGGCGCAGCTGCTCCGCTCAATGAAGTTCGTTCGCGTGCCGGACTTGCAGCCATCAACTCCCCTACGCTGGACGATATTTTAAAAGAACGCCGTCTTGAGTTGGCCATGGAAGGTGACAGATTTTTTGACCTGGTTAGAACCGGACAGGCAGCATCAGTGCTGGCTTCAAAAGGTTTTACTGCTGGTAAAAACGAACTTTTCCCCATTCCTCAGGAGCTTATTGACTTATCAGAAGGAAATCTGACACAAAATCAGGGATACTAGAAATGCCTGAAGAACAATAATCAATTTACTGATTTTGACCAAAATAAAAAAGGGGTGCGTTGGCACCCCTTTTTTATTTTAATATTAAAACCCCATTCCTCCGGAATCATTTAACAACAAAAGCAGATCAACTCATCGCAAAAAACCTGCATCTACTTCGTTGCGGCATCTTCGGGCAAATCAACAACAAACTTATATCCATCATTCTGATAAAACCACAAAGCCACATCACCATATTTATATTTCGATTTGGCATCTTTCGATTGTCTCAAAAGAGATTTTGTTGTCATCATCCGGCGAATGGTCCGCTCATCGCGATTAAAACCCACACTAAAAGCCGTTGCATAAAATCTCAGCTTGTCTTCTTCCGATTTCCATTGAATATGTGCATACCTCTTATCCATCAATTTAATAAACATAACCAGATAGCGAAGTTGCCATTCCTGGGAATCAAGTCGCTTAGCTCTGTCGCCCCGGGCTTTGGCAGTATTGGTCACATTAAATTTGTATGCTGTGATTTTTTGTCGCATAGCGCTGCGTTCAACCAGTTCAGCAAAAGAAGGTTTCATTTGGAACCGGCCAATAGTATAATGCGAATATTTTCTTCCTGATTGAACGTAGAGCATTCTGGCGGCTCCGGTTTCAAGCACATCTCTTATGGCTGAGTATTTGACGAGCTCAGGAAAAACAACACCATAAGCAAAAGCCGGCTGAATTTTCACCAGTTGCAAAGTATCGGCCATCCAATTATTCTTCTTCAGAAAATCTACAGCATCAAAATACTTGTTGCCTAACTCATTTGACAAATCAATGCCATCGCCGGATATCTGGCTAAAGGCAGTGCCAGAATTAAAAGTAAAAAAAACAACCCATACAATAAAAAGAAGGCATGGTCTTGTAATTCCCACAAAAAAGTGTCGGCCCGGCTTTCTCATCATAAAATAAACACTGATTTAATCAACTATATATCAGCAATTTCACAAACACCATTTGCTGCTTGGCACACCAAACGGCCTGAACTCAATGCATCCCGAAAGATAATACTTTTAGCATCATCCCCATACCAAAAGTAAGACCGCAAAAAAGAAGCAACAAATCACTTAAAAGAGGGCCTGCCACCCCTTGAAATTTAATGTTAAAAAGTTTAAAAAACTGGTATTTTTCCAGTAATTTCCATTCTGAAAATAAACTTTCAAAAAAAAAATAAACTATATTTGTAACTAACAAACTATTACTAACCAAAACCCTTCAATTATGAGAAAAATTACTTTAATCCTAATGATGATGTTCACTTTAACAGGCTTTACGATGGCTCAAATCGTGGAAGACTTTGAATGCATCAAGATGAACATTTTCTCTGCCGGAGCCAATGGCTCATTAACAGTTGTCCCTAATCCGGATCAATCCGGAATCAATACCAGTGCTTATGTTACAAAAATGGTACGTGGTCTTGACGGCGACCCTTGGGCAGGATGGTATGCAACATTACCAGCACCAATTGACGTAACTGCCAACAAATATGTGCATGTAAAAATCTGGAAACCCCGCATCAGCCCTGTTGTTTTCAAGTATGAAGGTGCTGTAAACTCGGGAGACGTTTACTCAATGAACCCGCAAACTCAAGTAAACCAGTGGGAAGAACTCGTTTTTGACATGAGCGTTGTAACCGGCGACTATGTAAAAATCGTTCTTATCCCTGATTTTATTGATCCTGTTGGCCTTACAGAAGACATCACGCTTTATTTCGATGACTTGTATGCCAATAACGATCCGGCTGTTGGAAGTGCTCCGGTTCAGGGTATCGAAGATTATGAAACCATTCCGTTAAATTATATGCTGGGTGGCGCAGAAGATCTGAGTACCATGACTCTGATTCCAAATCCTGACAAGTCAGGCGTAAACCTGAGTGACTATGTTATTCAGTTCCACCGCGATAAAGACGGTGTTCCCTGGGGTGGATTCTGGTCAACATTGCCTACACCTGTTGATGTTACAACCAACAAATATGTTCACGTAAAAGTATGGAAACCCCGCGTTAGCCCTGTGAAATTCAAATTAGAAGGCGGCGAAGCCGGAACCCTCGAACTTGCTTCTACAAATGCTCAGGCAACCACCGGCGCATGGGAAGACTTTGTCTTTGATTTCAGCGACAAAACCGGAACATACCCAACGATTGCCTTTATGCCTGACTTTGAAGATCCTTTGACATTAACCGAGGACATTGAAATTTATTTCGACGACATCCTTATTAATGACGATCCAAACCCAATTACACCTCCGGTACAGGTTATCAATGTTGACATGTCGGAATCAGGATTGGCTGAAGGACAGCAGGTATTTATTTCCGGCGCTCTTGGTGGAATTTATGGAACATGGAATGAACCAGGCACCAACGAGAACAATGAAATGCTTGACCCTGACGGAGATAAAATCTACAGCATTTCTCTGGCTTTACCTGACGGCGTTATCGCTTTCAAATTTTTCATGGGCACAGGCTGGGGCAGTGGCGACCCTGCTCCGGGCGGAGACCGCACTTACACAGTGGCAGGAAGCTTCAACCTAACCTACAAATGGGGTGTTGACGGATTACTTGGAATTTCAAATCCTTTGATTGGTAAAGTTCAAATGTATCCGAACCCTGTTAATAACCAACTTATTGTAACAGCTACCGCTGATGTAAAAAGTGTAACCATCACTTCTATGCTTGGCCAGACTGTTGGAACCTATGCTATTTCAGAAGGCAACAACACCATCAGCACCAGCGAAATGAGCAGTGGCGTTTACTTCGTTACCTACACCGGTAAAGACGGAAGCCAGCTGACACAGAAATTGGTGAAGAACTAATTCTTTCGTGAATCATTCAATAAAAAAGCTCCCTATCCGGGAGCTTTTTTATTGAATAGCACTTTCCCTTTTACTTACACTCATTCCGCTATATCCTTGCCCGTTTTTCAAAAAAACCTATCTTTGCAAAAAAAACAAAACCATGAACAGAGGACCTGTTTCACAATTTATAGAGCACCACTACAGGCATTTTAATTCTGCAACTGTGGTAGATGCTGCCAAAGCTTACGAAACTCACCTTGCAGAAGGTGGTAAAATGATGATAACACTGGCTGGCGCCATGAGCACCGCCGAACTGGGCATCTCTCTGGCCGAAATGATCAGACAGGATAAAGTTCAGATAATCAGCTGCACAGGCGCTAACCTGGAAGAAGACATTATGAATATGGTGGCTCATTCCCACTACAAACGGGTGCCAAACTACCGCGACCTTACGCCAGAGCAGGAATACGAGTTGCTGGAGAAAGGCCTCAACCGGGTAACCGACACCTGCATTCCTGAAGAAGAAGCATTCCGCAAGATTCAGCATCATATCGAAAAAATATGGAAAGATGCCCAGGCAAAAGGCGAACGCTTTTTCCCGCATGAATACATGTATAAACTGCTTCTGAGCAAAGTCATGGAAAATGACTATGAAATTGACCCTAAGCACTCCTGGATGCTGGCCGCAGCTGAAAAAAACCTGCCTATTATTGTTCCGGGCTGGGAAGACAGCACTATGGGTAACATTTTCGCATCTTATTGCATTAAAGGCGAATTGAACCCGTCAACCATGAAAACAGGTATCGAATACATGATTTATCTCTCGGAATGGTACCGCAACAACTCATCGGGCAAAGGCGTTGGGTTTTTCCAGATTGGCGGTGGTATTGCCGGCGATTTTCCGATTTGCGTGGTACCAATGATGTATCAGGATCTTGAATGGCATGACGTTCCTTTCTGGTCATATTTCTGCCAGATTAGTGATTCAACCACTTCCTATGGCTCATATTCAGGAGCTGTTCCAAACGAAAAAATTACCTGGGGAAAACTTGACATTGACACGCCCAAATATATTATTGAAAGCGATGCTACCATTGTCGCCCCGCTGATTTTTGCCTGGCTGCTTAAATGGTAAACCATAGTACTTCACATAAAAAAAACCGCTGACTGGCGGTTTTTTTTATGCATAATGGCTAATTTTCAACTGATTGCCACACCGGCCATCTGTAAAAAAAAGTAAAAACAGTTTAATACCCGAGTATACGAAGCATCGATTTATGGGTTTGCTCTTTGGCAAACAGCTTGGTTGTGTACTCACCTTCTTCGTCAAGATCAATAATAATATGCTTGGGCGCAGGAATCAAACAATGCTGAATACCACCATAACCCCCGATAGACTCCTGATAGGCGCCGGTGTGGAATAATCCGATATACAGCGGCTCCTCATTATCAATTTTTGGAAGGAAAATGGCGTTGGCATGCGCCTCAGCATTATAGTAATCCTCACTATCACACGTTAATCCACCTAAAAACACCCTCTCATATTCCGAATCCCACTTATTAATCCCCAGCAAAATAAACCGCTGATTCAACGCCCACGTATCGGGAAGGGTTGTCATAAACGATGAATCAATCATATCCCATAACTCTCTGTCATTCTGCTGCTTTTGATTGATAATTGAATAAAGGGTGGCTCCACTTTCGCCAACCGTATAAGAACCGAATTCTGTAAAAATATGCGGTTCGCGGGTATTGTTACGATCACATATCATTTTTATCTGAGCAATAATCTCCTCGGCCATGTATTCGTAATCGTAATCAAAAGAGAGTGAATTTTTAATTGGGAAACCGCCACCTATATTCAGTGAATCAAGTTCAGGGCAAATTTGCTTTAGCTGACAATAAAGGTTTACGCATTTTGAAAGCTCATTCCAGTAATAAGCTGAGTCTTTAATCCCGGTATTGATGAAGAAATGCAGCATTTTAAGCTGAAACTTGGGATTATTTTTAATTTTCTCTTCGTAGTAAGGAATAATATCGTTGTATCTGATACCCAACCTCGACGTATAAAATTCAAATTTGGGTTCCTCCTCAGAGGCAATCCGGATTCCCAACTTACATTTTCGGGTTATATTTTTATCAAGCTGATCCAACTCAAGCTTATTATCAATAATGGGAATGGTGTTTTCAAAGCCTTCATTTATCAGATTGCTGATATTTTCAATGTATTGCGGACGTTTAAACCCGTTACAAATAATATAATTATCCTTACTTATAAGACCTTGCTCAAATAAAGTCTCTAAAAGGAATATATCAAAAGCCGATGAAGTCTCGAGGTGTACATCATTTTTCAACACTTCTTCAAGCACAAATGAAAAATGTGAACTTTTAGTACAATAACAATAGTTATAATCGCCACGATAGTCAGCCTTGGCAATGGCCACATTAAACATCTTCTTAGCCCGCTGAATCTGTTGACTTATCTTTGGAAGATAGCTGATTTTCAATGGCGTGCCATACTGTTTAATGATGTCCATTAAGGGTATATTATGAAAATAAAGTTCATTATCTTCTACCCGAAACTCATCCTGAGGAAAATCGAAAGTCTGTTCTATCAGATCAATGTACTTGTTCTTCATTCGCTTATTTTATGATTTAACTGAAAACGAATGCAAAGATAATTTAATTTTTATTTCATTCAGAATCCACATGTAAACAATCTCCGGTTTATACAAATACAACCATACTATTCAATCCACAAAACCTGCTTTTCTAACTTCCAAAAGTCAAGAAAAATTCTTTAATGCTGTTTTTCAACTATTTACAATATTTACAATGAAAATATCTTTAATTTTATCTTCATATTATAGCCTTCCGGCTTACGCGGATAAACTTATAATTCTCAATCCAGTCAAGTTACTTTACAATTATCAAATTAAATCTTCAGCATTTTTAAACCAGCTCCTTCTCTGCCAACCTAACCCAACGGCATACTTTAAATCGCACAACAGGACTTTAGGCTGAGCATAGACTTGAATTTTCTGGAGGCCAACTTTGAATAATTGTGTTATCAACAACGGATACTGACAATTTAAAACCCGGGTTAACAATGGCCGGACACCTCTACTACTCAGCCGGCATATAATAATTCAACGAAACAATTGGCAATATAAAGCACATGAACTTATCTCTTCAACTGACTCCGGCCTCAAAAAATAAGCACCTGCTCCCCCTAAACAAGGGCAGCAGGTTTAGTTGCGCTCTGACAATCAGCATCCAATATGCAGCCTTTTGCGAACGAATACAAGCAGCACACAGATGAGTTTACTCATATTTGAGCGATTCGACCGGATTGGCACGTGCAGCCTTTAAGGCTTTAAATACAATGGTGAGAAAAGAAAAAGCAACAATAATAAGGAGCGTGAGTAACATCTGAACAAATCCGATTTCAATACGATAGGCAAATTTACTCAATTGCTCCTGCAACAGATAATAGCTCAATGGCATAGCAATGGCAACAGCAATACTAACCAGAATCAGATACTCGCGCACAAGACGGAGGGCAATATCCCATGCCTGCCCGCCCAATACACGCTTGATACCTATAATACGGGTTTTTTGTTCAATCATAAGTGAAGTGAGCCCAAACAAACCAAGGCAAGAAAGAATCACCGAAATAAACGTAAAGTAAAGAAACAACGAAAATACAGTATTCTCATTTTTAAAGCGCCCCTCAATCAATTTACTCGACAACAAAGGCTGAAAAGGTTCTGCAGGCATAACAGACTTCCACTTTTGCTCAACAAAGTCCAGCACATTTTCCTGATCTGAAGCCCTGAAATACTTGATAACAACGCCTCTGAAAAGATCAGGCGCAAAAACATACGCAGCAGGCTCAATCAAACTCCGAAGAGAGTAATAATGATAATCGCGCAGAACACCCACAACCTTTGGCCGTTGAGTAGTATCAGCCCCATTCACATATTTAAAGGTTTTTCCTATTGGATTCGACCAGCCCAGTTTTCGCACGGCGGCTTCGTTCAGAATAACAGCACTGCCTATGTCTGATTGAATAAGATGACTAAAATTGCGACCATCAACAATATCAATACCCATTGCCGGAAAGAAAAGATCATCTACAAAGCCAAATCTGACAGTAAGTCGTGTATCGGCAGAATCGCCAACTATTACAGGTCCCTGACTGCCACTTACCCCGTTAATATAGGAACAACCCGCAACAGTCTGAATTAAAGGATTTTTTGAAAGCTCATCTTTGATAATACTGAGTTTTGAAACCGACTCTTTTTCTCCGAATGGCACATAAATAACATTCTCATATGAAATTCCCAGTTTTTTAGACTTCATAAACCTGACCTGTGCATTCAAAACAAGGATAGAGAAAATAAGCCCTGCAGAAATTATAAATTGGAAGATCACCAGGCCTTTGCTCAGAAAACCGGCGCCACTACCTTTCATATTCACACTACCTTTTAATACACGTGCAGGCTGGTAGTGCGACAGATAAAAGGCAGGATATGCTCCTGAAGCCAGACTTATCAATACTAAAATTGCCAGTAATCCCACATTGAAAATAGGATTTCCGATAAAGTCTATATAAAATGAGGCGCCCAGAAGTTCATTTAAAACCGGCAATGAAAGTTCAACCAGGCCAATAGCCAGTATCAGCGAAAGCAGTGTAATAATAAATGACTCGCTGATAAACTGATATATCAAGCTCATTCTGTCGGCTCCCAACACCTTGCGAATTCCAACTTCTCTGGCTCTTTTAACCGATCTGGCAATGGAAATATTAATAAAATTAACGCAGGCAATGATGAGAATTAAAATGGCAATTACAATAAAAATCAAAACCAGATTGCCATCTCCTGCAGAGGTAACATTTTGAAATTTAACATGCTGAGATTTAAGATAAACATCCTTAACAGGCTGAAGATACATTTCAAAGTTATGCCAGCCATTGCCGGTTGAGAAAATGTGTTTTTCAAGAAAATCTGCAAATCCGGCTTCGACCGGGGCCTGCGATTCAGGTTTATCCAGCTGGACATACGTAACCAATGAATTAGATCCCCAGTCCTTTAACCATGAAAAATCTTCCAGCCCATCCAGGGTTGAGGATGATACCAGAATATCGAAAAAGAAATGCGTATTCTGTGGTTGATCTTTCATAACCCCCGAAACCCTGAAACCTCGATTGCCCATTATCAGCACTTTGCCGGGTGCGTTGGCCGGAGAGCCAAAATATCTGGCAGCAGCCTTTTCTGACATCAACACAGAGCGGGGATTGGAGAGCACCGTTTCAGGGTTTCCGCTCACAAGCTCAATTTCAAAGAGACGAATAACTGAAGGGTCGGCATAATACATATCCTTCTCTCTGAAATTTTTCTCCCCAAATCTGACAATAGGAATATCAAAACCGGGAATAAACCTGACCACTCCTGTTACCTGAGGAAAATCGGCAAGCAGGCTTTCGGCAAGTGGGCCCATTGTAATGGCAACGTGCTGTTCGCCAACGCCGGGCTCATTCTGCAATTCAACCACCCTGAAAAGGCGATCAACATTTTTCAGATGTTTATCGAAGCTTAATTCATGCTGAACATAAAGCGCAATCAACACAAAAGAAGCTATTCCGACCGAGAGGCCTATGAGATTTATAAATGTATAATGTTTTTGCCTTACCAGACTACGAAAGGCAGTTGTCAGATAATTATAAATCATCACGAACCTGAATTAGAGACTAACCGTAATAAATAACATCTCAAAGCTGAAAGCATTAGAGCGATTGCGCTATTCCACTTCTTATATTCTCGTTGATAATCTGACCATCAAACAACCGGATAATCCGCTGAGCATATTCAGCATCGCGCTGCGAGTGTGTTACCATAATAATGGTAGTTCCGCCCTGGTTTAGTGATGCAAGCAAATTCATCACCTCTTCACCATGTGCTGAATCAAGGTTACCGGTAGGCTCATCAGCAAGAATCAGATGAGGAGTTGCCACTACGGCGCGGGCCACAGCAACTCTTTGTTGCTGACCTCCGGATAACTGCAGCGGGAAGTGTTTTCTGCGATGGGCAATCTGCATCTGTTCAAGAGCTGATTCAACCCTTTTTTTGCGATCAGCAGCATTAAGCCCAAGGTAAATCAGGGGCAATTCCACATTTTCATAAACATTCAGTTCATCAATCAGATTAAAGTTTTGAAAAACAAACCCTATGTTTTGCTTGCGTGTATTGGCTCTTTGTTTTTCAGACAAACCAGAGACCTCCTTACCCAGAAAAACATAATCGCCATTGGTTGGATTGTCAAGCAATCCGAGAATATTCAGCAAAGTTGATTTGCCACAACCCGAAGGCCCCATAATGGCTACAAATTCACCCTTTTTAATTTCAAAGGAAACCTTGTTTAAAGCAGTGGTCTCAACTTCGTCAGTTCTAAAAATTTTGGTAAGATTTACGGTTTTTATCATGTCGGAAAGGATTAAAAATGTGAAACGTTCAATTATTTTTTGAAAACCAGTTTTTCTTTATCACCAAAGGAATCATAAGAAGATACAATAACCTTTTCACCATCGGTTAATCCTTCAAGAACCTCATAAAAGCTGGTATTCTGCCTGCCTATTTTTATATTTCTGCGGGTTGCAAATTTGCCTGAAGCATCAACAACATAAATCCAGTTGCCACCAGTTTCCTGGAAAAAACCGCCCCGCTTCACAATCAAAGCATCATTGGAACCGGAAAACTGCACACGCAACTGGACCGTTTGGCCGCGTTTGATATCTGACGGCTCATCCCCGTCAAACAACAAATCAACCTGAAAAGAGCCATTGGTTACATCTGTATAAATTTTGCTAATCTCAAGTTGATATAATTTTCCACCAAGGTCAAACTCAGCCTTTTGGCCTGTAAAAACCCTTGAAATATATCGTTCATCAATGTTTGCTCTGAGTTTAAAACCATCCATCATATCAATCTGCCCCAGATGCTCTCCGGCTGATTTGGTTTCACCTATTTCCACAATAAAGGATGACAACTTCCCATCAGTTGGTGATTTTATTGTCATGTTATCCATATTGCGCTTCAACAGCGAAAGGTTGTTGTTCATGCGCTCCATAGATGAGCTAATCTGCGCCCCCTGCGCAACACCCGCTATAGAATCAAGTTTTCTTAAACGCAATGTAATCTCAAGCTGCTTCAATGAATAATTATAATCCCTTTGGGCATCTTCATATTCCTTCAATGAAATCAGTTTATCCTGATAAAACTGCTCTTTTCGTCTAAAGTCAGTTTTAACCTTATCGATTTCATAATTCAACTGAGCAATCTCCTTTTGCCGGGTAAATCGCAGTTGCTCAAGACTGATACGGGTGTTAGCCAGATTATTGATAGCATCATACATTCTGGTCTCCTGGTCCATATAGCTCAGTTCCATATTAGCATTGGCCAGCTTAAGAATCGGATCCCCTTTTTTCAATATGGCTCCATCTTCAACAAATACCTCTTCTACAATTCCACCCTGAACGGCGTCAATATAAACGGTATTACGGGGAAATACAACGCCATCTACAGGAATAAACTCCTGAAATTTACTTTTTTCAACTGTAGCAATTGACAGCTGCTTCTCATCAACATATAAACGGCTTCTGGTATCCCTGAAAAGAAACATCCAGGCCAATAAAATCAGAAAAACAAGTCCGGCAGCAAGAGCTGCAATCCGACCGGTTGTCCAACGCTTTTTTTCAATTATTCTGTCCATATGATAGTTTGAATATTTTACGATGAGTCGTTAGCCAATATTGTGCCACAAATAGTAATGCACTGTTTCACAAACCATTATCTCTTTTTACAAAAATTTAACATATTTCATCTGTTCAAAGCCGTTCTTTTACTTGTTCGTTTTCGAACAATCTATGTATATTAGCGGATCAAATATAGATCATGCCCTTATTATTTAAGGCTAAAAAACAATTCTATGAGTAAAATTGAGGCCAGGATATTAATTGTTGACGACGACCAGGATGTTTTGCTTGCGGCAAAGTTATTTCTTAAACAACATTTCACCATTGTTCACACCGAAAAGGATCCTGAAAACATTCCTTCCTTATTAAAGAATGACAGTTACGATCTGATTCTGCTCGACATGAACTTTTCGCGCGATGCCACCAGCGGAAAAGAAGGATTTCACTGGCTCAACAAGATTATTGAGATTGACCCCATGGCTGTCGTCATATTTATTACCGGTTATGGCGACATAGAGTTGGCCGTACAAGGCATTAAAGAAGGTGCAACCAACTTCATATTGAAACCATGGGACAACAAGAAACTGCTGGGAACCATTACAGCCAATCTTAAAGTCCGCCATTCAAAAGAAGAAATAGAAGATCTGCGCTCAAAACAAAAAGTACTGATAGCCAATCAGGACCAGGCCTATGGCAACCTCATCGGACAGTCAGAAGCCATGCGTAAAGTTTTGATGACAGTTGACAAAGTGGCCAAAACCGAAGCCAATGTGCTGATTCTGGGCGAAAACGGAACCGGCAAAGAACTGATAGCCAGAGCAATTCATCGCGCTTCAGCCCGAAAAGACGAAGTGTTTATCAGTGTTGACTTAGGCGCTATCAGCGAAACTTTGTTCGAAAGTGAACTTTTCGGTTTCAAGAAAGGAGCATTTACCGACGCCAAAGAAGACAGAGCCGGGCGATTTGAAGCAGCCAACCGTGGCACCATCTTTCTCGACGAAATCGGGAACCTTTCATTTGCCTTACAATCTAAACTTTTAAGTGTAATTCAAAACCGCAAAGTAGTCAGACTGGGCACCAATCGTGAAATCCCCATTGATGTACGCCTGATTTGCGCCACCAATATGCCATTGTATCAAATGGTGAATGAAAACAAATTCAGACAGGATTTGCTATACCGAATCAATACCGTTGAAATACACTTACCGCCATTGCGCGAACGTTTTGACGACATTCCTCTTTTAGTTGATCATTTTCTGACGATCTACTGCAAGAAATACAAAATGCCGCTGAAAAGAATAAATCCGACAACCATCAGACGGCTCGAAAAACACACCTGGCCCGGAAATATCAGAGAACTTCAGCACGCAGTTGAAAGGGCTGTAATTATGAGTGAAAGCAACGTACTGATGCCGCACGATTTTTTTCTTTCGCAGGTTGAAGAAAACGGGCAGAATGATAGTATCGAAGAAGTTACCAATCTTGAAGAAAGAGAGAAATTGCTTATCAGACGTGTGGTTGACAAACATGGCGGTAACATAAGCAAGGCTGCCAAAGAACTGGGACTAACCCGCGCTTCACTCTACCGTAGAATTGAAAAACATGGGCTTTAAAAACTTCAGGTTCTGGATTATTATCAGGGTACTGCTGATAACGGCAAATCTTCTTTTGCTGGTTATACTGGCGTCACGCCCCCAACATGAAATCACTGCATTTATCATCGGTTTTTTCGCCCTGGTTCAAATCATTGCCCTGATTCGTTTTATTGAGCGCACCAACAGAAAACTCACCCAGTTTTTAGAAAGCATTCGTCACTCCGATTTCACTTCCTCATTCAGCGACCGTGGACTTGGCAGAAGCTTCGAGGGCCTCAACAGAGCCTTTAATGAAGTAATCAAGGAATTCAAAAAAAACCGGGCCGAAAAGGAAGAGCACTACAACTACCTGCTCACTGTGGTTCAGCATGTAAGCATCGGGATTGTTGCTTATCGCAAAGACGGCAAGGTTGATATCTTCAACAACTCCATTAAAAGGCTGCTAAAAATCAACAATCTGAAAGACATTGCCGAACTGGCTGAACTAAAACCAGAATTACCGGGCATTTTACTCAGCATGAAAGCCGGCGACAGGCAGTTGATTAAGCTGGTTGTTGACGATGAGCTGTTGCAACTTTCTGTTTATGCAACAGAGTTCAGGATGAGGGGCGAAGAGTTTCTGCTGGTCACTTTTCAGAATATCAGTTCTGAGTTGGAAGAAAAAGAAATTGACTCATGGCAGAAACTCATCAGGGTGCTTACGCATGAAATCATGAATTCGATTACCCCTATCTCTTCTTTGGCCTCAACGGTACAAGACATTCTTTTTGAAGATTCAGACGGCATCATCAAACTCAGGGAACTTGACGAAGATGACACCGAAAGTGTTGAACAAGGACTCTCGACCATCCAAAACAGAAGTCAGGGACTGCTTACTTTTGTGGAAACTTACCGCAACCTCACCCGTATTCCCAGGCCTAATTTCAGGTATTTTGAAGTAAAGGAGCTCTTCGACAGGGCGCATATCCTGCTTAAACCTAAAATGGACAAGTACAATATTTTTTGTCAAACCAGGGTTTTCCCCGATGACTTAAAGATTACAGCCGATCCCGATTTAATAGACCAGGTGGTTATTAACCTGATACTTAACGCCATTGACGCTGTAAAAGAGAGTCAGAATGCACAAATCAGCATCACTGCCGCCTCCAATGCCAACGGTCGCGTTACCATTGATTTTTCCGACAACGGACACGGTATAAAGCCTGATGTAATGGATAAGATTTTTATGCCATTCTTCACATCTAAGAAAGAAGGCTCAGGAATAGGATTAAGTTTATCACGCCAAATTATGCATTTGCACAAGGGAACCATCACTGTTAAGTCAAAACCCGGCGAAGGAGCTGTTTTCACACTTGTATTCTGAATTCATCCTGAATAAACACCTTATCCTTTTATTTGTTATTAACACTAAAAACACTCTATGCATATAAAAACAGCCTCCACTGAACACCCCATTCATGACATTCTGCGCGACAGATGGTCGCCCCGTGCATTCAACGGTCAAACTATTGAAAATAAACAACTTCTAAGCTTATTTGAAGCTGCAAGATGGACTCCGTCAGCTTCAAACATCCAGCCATGGTCATTTATTATTGGCAAAAAAGGAGATGACACCTACAATAAAATTAACCAAACCCTGGTTGAGTTCAATCAGTTATGGGCCACCACTGCTCCAGTGCTGATGTTGGCAATTGCGCAAACCACCAATTCAAAAAAGCAGCCCAACATATCAGCCTTATACGATCTCGGACAATCGGTGGCCTCTCTTACTTTTCAAGCGGGTGCACTCGGCCTGTACGTTCACCAGATGGGCGGATTCAACACCTCTGAAGCTGCCAGACTTTTTGAAATTCCCGAAGATTACACAGTTGCAACTGCTATTGCCATTGGACATCTGGGCGATCCTGCAATGCTGCATGAAAACCTTCAAAAAATGGAAACAGCTCCCCGACAGCGACGTCAAGCCAATGAATTCGTCTTTGGTGCAAAATTCGGCCAGCCTTCTGAAATTTTTAATCAGCAATAAAAAAAGTAAAATGAATCTTCATAAAATAACAGTTGCAATCACAACTGTATGTATTATCCTGTTTACCAGCAGCTGTGGCGACAGAAAAAAAACGCCTGCTGTTTCGGGGGCCGAAAAGGCAAGTGAAACCAGCAATGTTTTTGTTCCGGAATTTAATGCTGATTCAGCTTATGCTTATATTGAGCGTCAGCTGGAATTTGGCCCCAGAGTTCCCAATACAGCTGCGCACAGAGCCTGTGCACAATGGCTTGAAAGCTCTTTCAAAAGATTTACACCGGATGTGATTGTTCAAAAGGCAAAACTCAGGGCTTTTGACGGAACAATACTGGATGCCAGTAACATTATTGCACAATTCAACCCTGATCAGCCTTCAAGGGTACTTTTATGTGCCCATTGGGATTCGCGCCCCTGGGCTGATCATGACCCTGATCCTGCTAACCACAAAAAACCTGTGCCTGCTGCCAATGACGGAGCCAGCGGAGTGGGTGTGCTACTCGAAATTGCACGCCAGATGAGTCAGCACAATCCGGGAATTGGTGTCGACATTGTTTTATTCGATGCCGAAGACTATGGCGAACCACAGGAATTACAGGGCCAGCATGAAGACTCCTGGGGGCTGGGCTCACAGTATTGGTCAAAAAACCCGCATATCCCCGGATACATGGCCAGGTATGGCATACTGCTGGATATGGTTGGCGCCGAAGGAGCTACCTTTACCATGGAAGGCACCTCTATGTATTTTGCACCCGATGTGATGCGCAGGGTTTGGAATATTGCCCACCGGCTTGGTTATGACACCTATTTCTCAACCAAAAAAACCGGCGCTATTACCGATGACCATTTGTATGTGAATGACATTTTAAGAATCCCGACCATAGACATTATTGACTACGACCAGGACAGAGAGAAAGGATTTTTCAAATACTGGCATACTGTTCATGATGACATGAGCAATATCAGTAAAGAAACACTCAAAGCTGTGGGTCACACAGTTATAACGGCGGTTTACGAGACTAAATAACTAAAAATAAATCATTAAAAAAGGGCACATTGCAGTGCCCTTTTTTAATGATTGCAATTTCGCCCCCTGGCTACAACAGTTCATTGGCCAGATTGGCAAGTTCAGAGCGCTCCCCTTTCTCCAGTCTGACATGCGCATAAATGGAGCGGTGTTTGATTTTATCAATCAGATAGGAAAGGCCGTTACTTTGTGCATCAAGATAAGGTGTATCAATCTGATAGATATCTCCTGTAAAAATAATCTTGGTATTTTGACCTGCGCGGGTAATAATGGTTTTAATCTCGTGTGGAGTGAGGTTCTGAGCCTCATCAACAATAAAGCAAACATTGGAAATACTGCGCCCCCTGATATAAGCAAGAGGCTGAATAACAATTTTTTCACTCTCAAGTGAATCTGTAATATTCTTATATTCCTTGTCCTTTTCGCTAAACTGGCTTTGAATAAACTTCAGATTATCATACAAAGGCTCCATATAGGGATTGATCTTCGATTTGATATCGCCGGGTAAAAAGCCCAGATCTTTGTTACTTAACGGCACGATGGGCCTGGCCAGAAAAACCTGCTTAAAGTTACGCTTCTGGTCAAGGGCAGCAGCCAATGCAAGCAGGGTTTTCCCTGTACCGGCCACCCCCTGCAGGGTTACCAGTTTAACGTCGGGATTCAGAATTGCATGGAGCGCAAAAACCTGCTCGGCATTGCGCGGAGTAATTCTGAAAGCCGACCTCTTTTCAATGCGTTCAATATTATTGGTTACAGAATTGAAAAATGCAAGCGCCGAAGTACTCGTATTTCTGAGAATATAATAATGATTGGGCGTTGGATTTTTAACGCCAACATCGCGGGGCGAACAATACCCCTGCTGATAAAGCTTGTCAATAACCTTGCCCGGCAAGTTTACAATCGTTGAAATACCAGTATAGAGCCCTTCAACATCTTTGACTTTTCCAGTAAGAAAGTCTTCAGCAGTGATATTGAGCGACTTGGCCTTTAATCTGAGGTTAATATCCTTACTTACCAGAATCACTTTCCGTTCAGCATTTTCCTGAGAGAGTGCCAGGGCTGCATTTAAAATCCGGTGATCGGGCTTGTTATCATCAAAAATCAACCTGGCATCCAGCGCACTCCGTTCATTCATCACCACTTTAAATCTTCCGCCTTTTGAGTTCACCAGGGGAATCCAATCGGTAAGCGTATTGTTCTCAGATAATGCATCAATAATCCTGATAAACTCGCGGGCCTCAAAGTTTTTGGTATCATTTCCCTTTTTGAAATTATCCAGCTCTTCAAGCACAGTAATCGGGATTGCAACATCATTATCCTCAAAGTTATTGATTGAATCATGATTATAAAGGATAACCGACGTGTCAAGAACAAAAATCTTTTTTGGGCCCCTGCTTTTCACCGCCCGAACCTTTCTTGTAACCGCTGTTTCGGGCGGGAGGCTTGCCAACAGAAATTCTTTATCATCATCCGCACTGCGGCCCACCGTTTCCATTGTTTGCCCCTCTTCAGCAAAAGCCGGATTGAAATCGTCAACTGGAGGGAGTGTCTTTTTACTTTTTCGCAAACCTGACAGACCGTTTGCTGAAGCAGGCTGTGTGGGCGCTGTCTTTGTACCTCTTTTCTTCTTCAGTACCGGCTCCACTGGTTCTGAGACATCCTGCAGTGCAGCCTTTTCAATGCTTAAAGGAAACTCTGTTTTACCATTAAGCTGAGCTGTTGTTGGTTTTTTAGATGTAAGCTTTCCGCTTGTTCTGCCTTTTCCGGCTTTCTCATCTGTAAGTTTCTTTTTAGCCATAAGTACGAAGTTTTCAGTTAATGCCTCTTAACCACAAGGCTGGGGTGTTTTTAACAGCCTTTCGGTGTTGTACCCCTCTTGCCTGAGGGACTGCACAATAGATTCGAACAACTCCGAATCCATCACAGGTGTCCGGCTCAGTATCCACAGATAATCTTTACCCGGGGAGGAAACAACAGCCCATTGATAATCCCTGTCGAGTCTTACAATCCAGTAATCGCCTTTAAAAGGCCAGAAAAACTGAACTTTCAGTTTGGTATTGTTGCTTCCCTTTACCACAAAAGCTTTGCCTTTAACACCGGATTCACTTTTATTAAAACCACCTTTCCGGCATTTGTTTTCCACCCTGACATACCCATCCTGAGTCAGTGTATACTCAGCAGTAGTGCAATAACATCCGCGCTGAAATCTGGCCGGATAAGAGGCAATATCATACCACAAGCCGGCATATCTGTTCAGGTCAACCGAGCCGACAGAGGTAGGCGTATTATCCTGGGCTTTGCAACCAAACAGCAAACCTGCAACCATAACAAACATGAGTTTCTGTTTCATTTTTTTTAACTATCTGTAAATTTAATTAAAAACAGCCCCTTTTCTGTGAAGTTGAGAAAATATTAAGTAACAAAATAACAGCCTTATATCCATTTGGTTTTCTGAATATTAAGCTTTTTTATCAACAATTTGCAAGAAACCCAATTGCAGGTCAGGCATATTTTCCAATACTCATTAAAAACACGAGTCAAAACAGATTTAAGCTGCCATAAAAAGCCTTTTATGATTTAGTTTTCCCTAAAAGAGAGCATAAAAAAAGGGCCGGTTACCCGACCCTTGAATCACGCCTTCGAAAGATTCAACTTTTAGCCTTGCCGCCCATCATGAGCAGCTCATTTACCCATATTTCAGTCATATTATGAGTTTTTCCGTCTTTGTCATCCCAAGTACGGTAGGTAAGCTTACCTTCAATGGCTATTTCCTTGCCTTTGCTCAGGTACTTCTCGCAGGTATCGGCCAGCTTCCCCCACACAACAAGCTGATGCCATTGGGTTTGTTTAACTTTTTCACCGTTTTTCCCTGTGTATTCATCATTGGTTGCCAACGAGAAACGCGCTACTTTTTTACCACTGTCAAGGGTTTTTACTTCAGGATCAACACCCAGATGACCAATTAACTGCACACGATTTCTTAAGGAGTTCATGATTTTAAATTTTAAAGTTGTGAATATAATTTTTGAATAGTTTAATTTGAGGCCAACACAGGATATTATGATTTGGTTACCACTGAATTAGCCGGATTATTTTTGAATACAGGACATGAATCAGCGTGCAACTATATTCCTGCAGCACTTTTATCGCTCATCATGAGGATATCATTTACATTGATTTCAGTCACAAAGCGCCTGTTGTTGTCCTTATCAGTAAAAACGCGGTAACCAAGCTTTCCTTCCACTGCGATTTCCTTGCCTTTTGTAAGATACTTTTCACAAACATCAACAAGTCCACCCCACACTACCAGGCTATGCCATTGGGTGTCTTTTACCTTTTCGCCTGCTTTATTATAATACTCATCGGTGGTAGCCAGACTGAAGGTGGCCAGTTTTTTATTTTTATCGAAAGTTCTGATGATGGGATCGGCTCCCAGCCTGCCAATGAGTTGTACTGTATTTGTCAGCCTATTCATGATGATAATTTTTAAATTGAACGGTTTGATTTTTTAGATTTTTATTACCGCTTATCCGGCCTGACGTCCGCTTATCATCAGCAAATCATTCACGGTAATTTCGGTAATCAGTCTGCTATTGCCTTCGCTGTCAGTAAATGCGCGGTATGCAATACGACCTTCTACGGCTATTTCGCGGCCTTTCTGTAAATATTTACCACATATTTCGGCCAGTTTTCCCCAAACCACCAGTTGATGCCATTGGGTACGAATGGCTTTTTCCCCTTTATTTCCAACTGCACGCTCGCTGGTTGCCAGCGACAAACGGGCCATTACGCTTCCGTTTTCAAAAGTTTTTACTTCCGGATCTGCGCCCAGATGCCCAATTAATTGTACACGATTGTTTAATGCTTTCATTTTTTTAAGTTTTGCGCCCGTCTTTGGGCCTGTTCAACATTTAACTAACTACACTTTGCCAATCCTTACTGTTTGTGATTGAACGATGAAGCAAAACTACTTCAGGCTGATAACCCGATTCGGTTATTAGTCATTTACATTCGAATGTAGTCGTTTGTAAACGTTTAAAATTGGCTAAAATCATCACAACCCACACCTTACAGACTGATTTACTGACCTTTATAAAATTCAGCAAAAAATGTAAATTTCAAAGCCATGAAAATATTTTTTAACCTAACGGGTCAATATTGCCATTTTTAGCCTATTTTTGATAGACTGAAATACAAGGTTTTGAATCTTCAATCAATTCTCAGTTTTCTGCAAGAAAATAAACTCACTTTTTAAAAATTACACCCCATGGCAAAAGGAAGAGATGTTCAAAAAGAGGCCAAGAAAGAGCCCACCAAAACCCTGAAAGAGAAGCGGTTGGAAAAGAAAGAAAAGAAAGCTAAAAATTAAGCAAGCTCAAAAAAAGGCATCGTTCTGTTTTACCGGAATAAGTTAAGCCTGTCAGCTCATCCAGCCGGCAGGCTTTGTTTTATATATTTTAACCATTTCGTTTAAAATTTTTCCGCTATTAAATCGGATAAAAAACACAATCTGTCATGAACAAAATTGTACACTCAAATAAACAATTGCAGTCCATTCATATTTTTTTATGTTTTTTTCAGTATCTTCGTTTAAACTATAATATAAATACAAATAAGCTATACTGTTATGCAAAAAACATGTCTCGATTGCGGCGAACCTATTGTGGGGCGCGCCGATAAAAAATTTTGCAGTGATCAATGCCGCAATAATTACAACAATCGCATCAACAGCGACACCAGCGCAATGGTACGAAACATCAACAACGCCCTGAGAAAAAACCGCAGAATTCTATCTGAACTTAATCCATCCGACAAAGTCACTGTTCATAAAGAGAAACTTTCAAACCTCGGGTTTAACTTTAATTATATCACCCATCTCTATACGACCCAAAAAGGAAGCACCTACCGCTTTGTATATGAATATGGTTACTTGCCGCTCGAAAACGATTTTTATATGCTGGTGGTAAGAGACAGAAAACCCTGATGCACCCCGCGACTCAATAACAGACGGTGCATATGCAACACAGCATACTGCCTTGCTCTCTCTCCGACAGATAAAGGAACACAGCAAGCAACAGATTTATGTGAAAATAATTATCGCCCACCGCTAATAAACACTTTTACCGGAAAACATATTCAGACATATAAAAAACATAATACCATTCTGCATCAATATTTTAGCATCACAAACAAGCCGAATACCCCAACGCACAAGCAAAGTATTATTATTTTACATCATCATGTAAATATATTTACTTTTATCGTATTACTTTATTCAATACCGACTATTAATTAAACAGGCAGGCAGGTAAAACAAAGAAAGCCTGACAGCTTCAAAATTGCATGAAAACATCATTTAATAACTCTTTTAAACTCCTTTAAACAGGCGCTTTGACAAGAATTAATATAACCGATATGAAAGCACTTAAAATAACAGTTAACGGAGATCTATACCGTAAAGGCTACCGCTATCAGGCCATTAAAAAAGCCAATGAGTTAAATTTATACGGTTTTATCCAGTATCTTAAAAATGGCGAAGGTGTTACCATTCATGCACAGGGTCAGGAAGAAAAGCTGCTTCAGTTTGTAGACTGGTGCAGACACGGTGCTCACCAGTGCAACATCACCTCTATCGGATCAGAAACAGCGCAATTAGGATATTTCAGAAATTTCTCCATCGCCACCAACGCTGAAAATTTGCCTAACATACAACTCAACAACCCGGTAAAAGCAAATTTGGCAGAAGCTTACGAAAATACGGCCGAACAAAAATCCAATATCAGGTCAGGCATTAAATGGCTCAGAACAGCCTTCTATTAAAAAACTTCAGGCGAACAGGCATCATTCAATAACACCTTATACACTACCTTCCCAAATACTGATATTTGGCTTTACGCGAGCCATGACAGTCAGTTCAACAAAATTTCCGAAATATTTAAGGTTACAGATTAACCCAGGCAGTTTCCGGCTCCCTTTTAAACCAACCTTACCTGCCATTCGGGCCCAATCGGCCAGGAATTCATCCGGTAGCACCTGAACATAGGCAGCGCTGCAAACACTCCAGGCGGCAGTTTAATTAACATTTTCCAGCAGGCATCAAATTAAAAGTCATTTCAGCCGCCATTTCAGTAAAAGAAAAGGGGGCAGGATAAAATTACGCTAAAGGCGAATGAAACATAATTATGTATGCGTTTATTTACAGCAGCAGCAACTATTGGAATAGCCTGCACTCAGCATAAAAATCTGCCATGCAAATATTATCATTTACCGGTTGGTTGCCTGCCGCAAACACCATTATAAACCTTCATTATACTCCCCGATGAATTCATCATCGCTCATTATAGTCCCAAACAGTAAAAAAACACTAATTTTGACCCAAATAGCTTTTACCTCGCAAATTCAAAATCAACATATACCTCAAACAACCTCAAACCATGAAAAAAGTAATTTACACTGATCATGCACCCAAAGCAATTGGCCCTTACAGCCAGGCCATTGAAATCAACGGAATGTTATTTATCTCAGGTCAGGTTCCCATTGACCCGGAAACCGGTAAAATAGTTGAAGGCGGCATCAAAGAACAAACAGAACAGGTAATGAAAAATATCGGGGCCATACTGAAAGCAGCCGGCTACGATTTTCAGGATGTCATTAAATCGACCTGTTTGCTGAGTGATATGGTAAATTTCACTGACATGAATGAGGTTTACGGCCGCTATTATACCGAAAACCCTCCCGCAAGAGCTGCTTACGGCGTGGTTCGCCTGCCACTCGGCGCCATGGTTGAAATTGAAACCATTGCAGCCAAATAACCAGTTACAGGTTACCTGTTTTTAATGTAAACTATTCGCATTCATGGCAGAATCCTGCCGGTAAACAACATTTTATGAGAAAACAAATCATCATACTCACCATCATTCTGTGCTCTTTCAGGATGGTTTTTGCAGGAGAAGGCATGTGGATTCCCATGTTGCTTGAACAGCTGAACGAACCCGAAATGAAAAGCATGGGTATGCGCATCAGCGCCGAAGACATATACAGCATCAACAAATCAAGCCTGAAAGACGCCATACTTTTATTTGGACGCGGCTGCACTGCTGAAATCGTTTCCGACCAAGGGCTTATTCTTACCAACCACCATTGCGGCTTCGGTCAGATTCAAAAGCACAGTTCACTGGAGCACGATTATCTCACCACAGGTTTTTGGGCCATGGACAAATCACAGGAATTACCCAATCCAGGCCTGAGCGTTACCCTACTTATCAGGATGGACGATGTAACCCTTCAAGTACTGGAAGGCGTAACACCTTCCATGTCAGAGAAAGAACGCGCTGCCATCATTAAAACCAACATGGGCAAGCTCGAAAAAAGCGCTGTTGAAGGCACAAGTTACAATGCACGTATCAAACCCTTTTACTATGGCAATGAGTATTATATGTTTATTACCCAAACATTTAACGACGTACGCCTGGTAGGTGCGCCCCCGTCAAACATCGGAAAATTTGGCGGAGACACCGACAACTGGATGTGGCCCAGACATACCGGCGACTTCTCTATGTTCAGGATTTATGTAAACAAAAACAACGAACCGGCAGATTATTCACCTGACAATGTCCCCTACAAGCCCAAAAGCCACCTTCCGGTTTCGCTCAAAGGCGTTGAAAAAAATGACTTTACCTTTGTTTTTGGCTATCCGGGCAGTACACAGGAATACCTCCCCTCGTATGCAATTGATATGATAACCGGAACAGAAAACCCGCCTGCCATCCGCCTGCGCGAGAAAAGACTTGGCATTTTTGATGGCTTTATGGAACAAAGCGACTTGATTAGAATACAATATGCTGATAAATATGCCGGTGTGGCCAATTACTGGAAAAAAATGATTGGTGAAAACCGCGGAATCAAAAAACTGGATGCCATTGAAAAGAAACAGGCTCTAGAAAGTCAGTTTATTGCCTGGGCCAATGCCGACGAAAACAGAGCCCGCAAATATGCCGCCTTATTGCCCGAATTTAAATCACTCTATGCCCGTCTGGCTCCGCTCTCTGAATCGCAGACATACCTTATTGAAGGAGGCCTTGGCATTGAAGCAATTCGTTACACCTACAACTTTAACCAACTGGCTGAATTGAGCAAGGACAAAAACACGCCGCCCGAAGATTTGGCAAAGTTATTGTCACAACTGCAAAACGGGGCAAAAGCCTTTTTCAAAAACTACCAGCAACAAATTGACAAACAAGTATTTGCCAGTTTGATGGCTGATTGGTTTCAGCATCAGAATGAATCAACACTTCCGGCCGAACTGGTAAAAAGCGCCATTGTATTTAACAATAACTTTGAGGCCTGGGCCGATGCCGTATACTCAAAAAGCATATTTACCGATGCCGGAAGACTGGATAAATTCCTGTCATCATACAAAGCCAAGAACTTTAAGAAGATTGAGGCAGACCCAATGTTTATCCTCACCAGGTCGGTATACAATCAATATTTCACCGCCATACTTCCCGAATCAGCCGCCATCAACAGCAAACTCGACAGCCTTCAGCGTATTTACATGCAGGGATTGATGGAGTTTCAGACAGGAAAGCGTTTTTACCCGGATGCAAATTCCACCTTAAGAGTAGCTTACGGCGTGGTAAATGATTACGATCCGCGCGACGCTGTGCATTATCGCTACTACACAACCCTTGAAGGCATCATGGAGAAAGAAGATCCTGCGATTTACGATTACGTGGTTGAGCCCCGGTTAAAACAGCTGTACGAACAAAAAGATTACGGACAGTATATGGCCAAAGACGGAACCATGCGCATTGCATTTACCGCCAGCAACCACACCACAGGAGGAAACTCGGGAAGCCCGGTATTGAATGCCGACGGACAGCTGGTGGGTATCAATTTCGACCGCAACTGGGAAGGAACCATGAGTGATTTAATGTACGACCCGGATCAATGTCGCAACATCAGCCTCGACATCCGTTATTGCCTGTTTATCATCGATAAATTTGCCGGAGCAGGCCACCTGGTAAAAGAAATGACACTTGTAAATTAACCCTGCCAACCCCGGATTCAGCTGTCGTACCCTTTTTATTTACGGCAGCTGAATCCGGGATTTTTGTCTTAAAAAAAACCGAAAACCATGGCACGCAACCTTATACTCGCCATACTGTTGATATTGAGCTCAGCCACCAATGCCCAGCAAACCTCTGTACATGCCGAACAATCTGCCTATTACAGAAGCCTGGGGCCAAAAACTGAAGCCCAGTACGATAGTATCAACCTGTTTTCGGGCAGATTAAAGGCAGAAAAAAACAAAGCACAATTAAAGAAACGTGTTTTTGGCTACCACCCTTACTGGATGGGCAGTTCGTGGCAAAATTACCGGTGGGATCTGCTCAGCGACCTGTGTTATTTCTCATACGACACCGACCCCGCTACCGGCAATGCCACATCCACCAATGGCTTTGAAACGGCCGAAGTAATTGATACCGCCCTGGCCCATGGCGTAAATGTTCACCTTTGTGTTACTTTATTTTCAGGCCACTCCACCTTCTTTGGAAATCCACAAGCACAACAAACACTTATCGGCAACCTCATTTCGCTGATAATCCAGCGCGGCATACAGGGAATAAACCTCGACTTCGAAGCAGTGCCCGCTTCGCAACAACAAGGCATTACTGATTTTATTCTGCAGCTTTCGGCGGCCATGCACACCAATGTACCCGGAGCCGAACTGAGCATAGCAGCACCTGCAGTTAACTGGAGCAATACTTTTAACCTGCCGGCCATTGCTCCGGCACTCGACCTGGTTATGATTATGGCTTATGATTATTATTGGGGAGGAAGCGATATTGCGGGACCTGTATCGGGCTACTGGCCGCTTACTTCCTCATTCAACTATGCAGTAAACCATTCGCTCAGCTATTATCAGTCGCAGGGCATTCCTAACGAAAAAATATTACTGGGGCTCCCCTATTATGGCCGTGAATGGCCCGTAACATCCAATACACTTCCGTCCAGCACAACGGGCTCAGGCACTGCTGTAACCTACCGCAATGTGCGCAGCAACAGCAGCGGATATTACACCCCAAACAATCTCTATTGGGACTATCGCAGCTACAACCCTTACTACAGCTATTTTAACAACAACTGGCACCAGTGCTTTTTCGACGACACAAGAAGCCTGGGCGCCAAATACGATATGGTTAACCGCCGAAACACCGGCGGTATTGGCATATGGGCTTTGGGTTACGACAACGGTTATGCTGATTTATGGAATCTGATTGCCGATAAATTTACAGAAGCACAATCAGCCCCCTGTCTGGATACACTTTATGACAGTGGTGGCCCCTGGTGGAACTACGGCGACAGTGAAAGCTACACCGAAACCATCCAAACGGCATGGCCGGGCCCTCTCAGTCTTCATTTTGAGCAGTTAAACCTGGAAACAGGTTTTGACTCGCTGTGGATTTACGATGGCCTGAACACCACCGATGCACTGATTGCAGCCCTTTCAGGAAACGAAACGCCCCCCAGTCTTACTACAACCGGCAACGCGTTTACCATCAGATTTGAAAGCGATGGCGCAACAGCCCGTGCAGGCTATGCATTGGTGTGGAGTTGCCCCACAGCATCCGTTGCAGAACCGGAATCGAACAAAATCAGCCTGTTTCCCAATCCGGCAAGCGACGCCATCCACATTGAGTTTAACAGTCTGCAACCCAATACGTCCATCAGGCTGTTGAGCTGCGATGGACGTTTGATCAAAGAAACAGCTGCCAGCAATCAAAAATCTGTCTGCTTCGATATCAGCAACATTCACCCCGGCTTGTATCTGATCATGGTGTCAAACCCGCAGACCAGATCAATCAGAAAAATAATGATTGAATAACACACAACATTTCCTTCCAAAAATTCAAAAAACCAAGGTGACTTTTAAAGATTATTGTAATTAAAAAGAAGACCTTACGTATTTTGCAGCATCCACATTTCAGGAGAGTCGCATGAAAAAACTGCTGCACTTTTGGCCGAATCCGGGTATTGCATTTTTAAAGATTAGCCATGTAAAAAAATTTCTGAACAGAGAACTCTACACTCAGGAAATTACACACACTACCTGAATAATAAATACAAAAAAACAGCATAAATCAAGTCATGTTCAGCAAGCTCAAACAAAAAAAGAGAACAATACCGCTATCTGTATTGATGAAACGATACAGTGTAGGATTTACCCTGTTTGCCATTCTGAGCATGGCCGTAGCCTATACATGGCTTGAAATCAACGAATTTAAAATCCATTCTGCCGAGTTGCGCGAGAACTTTATGAAAACACATAAAGACATGGTGCGTAACGAAACCCGCAAGGTTATTGACTATATCCAATACACCCGCCTTTTTATTGAAGACAATATGAAGGCAGATTTAAAGCACAGAACCAATCAGGCATGGGAAATTGCCAACAATATATACAAAAACAACCAGCATTCATATTCCAATGCTCAACTTAAAAAGCTCATTAAAGATGCACTCAGGCCCATCCGGTTCAACGAAGGGCGGGGCTATTTCTTTATTGTTTCCATGGATGGTACTGAAGAAATGTTTCCGGTAGCACCTCAGTATGAAGGACTGAACCTGTTGAGCCTCAAAGACGCCCGCGGCAATTTTGTAATAAGAGATGAAATTGAAGTAATTAAAAAATCAAAAGAGGGCTTTGTAAAAGACTATTGGACCAAACCCGGCTCAGACAGCACCATGGTCTACCCCAAAACTTCTTTTATCAAGTTCTTTGAACCGCTCAACTGGTACATTGGCTGTGGAGAGTATATCGACAACAAAGAGAACGACGCCCGGGAGGAAGTAAAAAAGAAAATCAGCGCCACTACTTTCGGTAAAGACGGTTATGTATTTGTTGATTCATATTCAGGACATGCTGTGGTTATCAATTCCCCAAATTTTAAATCAGGCGATTATGTGGGTGATTTAACCGACCCCACCGGAAAAAAGATTCTTGAAGAGCAACGTAAAATAGCACAGCAACCCGGCGGCGGATTTGTTGATTACTACTGGCCCAAACCCAACTCCAGTGAAATTGCTCCTAAAACATCATTCGTTCAGGCCATTGATGAATGGCAATGGGTGGTGGGCGCCGGCATTTATCTTGATGAGATAGAAAACATGATTACGGCAGAACAAAAAAAACTGTATACCCGGGTAACCAATCAGATTCTGCTGGGACTTACTTTACTGATAGTTATTTTCAGTATTATTTACCTCATTGCGCTTCGTCTTTCAGCCAGATTAGGAAACGACTTCAGGAACTTCACAGAAGATTTAACTGCCGCAGTTTCAACGGGTAAAACTCTTGATAAAAATAACTATTCCACTGCCGACCTTCAGCTGGTCAGCGACAGCATCAATCAAATCATTATCGACAAATCAAAAACCGAAAAAACACTGATTGAAAGCGAAGCCCGGCACCGGACAATTTTTGAAAATGTACCCGTGATGATTGCCTTGCTGACGCCCGAAAGAGACTACAAAATGGGCAACCGGCAGCTCGAAAAGGTGTTCAAATTTTATGAATCAGACGTTATCTCAAAGGAAAAGATAGTACAACTGCTAACCAGCGATCCGGTAAATGAGCATTTCATGGAATTGTTTTCCTTTAGTGATGGTATTTTCCGTGAGATAGAAATTAAAACCAGCGCAGGCATCAGACGTCACCACTGGGCACATTTTAAAACATCTGCCGGTGAAATTATTATGGTTGGCTATGACATCACCGAAATGCGCCATACCCAACTTGAGTTGAAAGCACTGAACGACATGAAAGACAAGTTCTTTTCGATTATTGCGCACGACCTGCGCGGGCCCATCGGATCTTTTACCGCTTTTCTTGAATTACTGACAGATAAAACCCAACAACAATCGGCAGCAGACACTGAATTGCACCTCAATTTGCTTAAAAACAATTCAAAATCCATCCTTTTCCTTTTAGACAACCTGCTCTACTGGGCCAGATCACAACGTGGCGCCCTGCCATTCGAACCCTCAGCCCAGGATATAAATTATTTGATTAACAACAATATTGCGCTTTTCAGCTCCTCGGCCGAAGAAAAGCAAATCAAACTCTCTACCCTTATTCCTGAAGGGTTACTTGCCAGAGTTGACCCTCATATGTTCAACACCATTCTGCGCAACCTCATCAACAATGCATTAAAATACACCTCGGCAGGGGGCGTGGTTGCCATTATGGCCAAAGCCAATCATGCGTGGATAAAAGTTTCGGTAACCGACAATGGCACAGGCATGACCGAAGAAACCCTTAAGAAACTGATGAATCCCGGAATAAAACCGGTAAGCATAAAAGGAACCAAAGGAGAAAAAGGTTCAGGACTGGGTTTGGTATTATGTCATGAATTTATTGAAAAGCACGGAAGCCACCTTACCATTGAAAGCGCCCCGGGAAAAGGAAGCTCATTCAGTTTTATGGTTCCACTAGCCTGATATTATTACCTGAGCTCCTGAACATCAAACTCACCGCGGCCTTGTAGAAGCCGCAGAAATAAAGTCAGAATAAAAACATATCCTGTGGCGAATGGCCACTGCCTCAGCTGTGGTATTCTCCCTACCACCGTTCCACCACCGCTATGGGCAGCATTTATTCCAACATTTGCAGGCTCACCTCCAGGTTGGTCGTTCAACCAATGGTTTAATTGGTGGTTTTATTTTTACGAGTTCAGAAATAATTTCATCAATCTGCCTGCTTCTCCATCCATTGCGACTATTCAACTTAATCACATGTTTGCCATTTTGATAAAGCCTCAATGAAAACCCTCCCATGATAAGATTGTCATTTTTGTTTTTAAACGACATCTCATCAAAACCAATCGTGATTCTCCTTTTAATTAAATAATATAGCCAATATTCAGCTTTAACATTTCTGTTTTCATTATCAATAACCACTGAATCAACAGCAGTATGATTTCCCAATAGTTTCATTGAATAAAACAGGAGAAGATCAAGACAAATGAGTTTATACCCTGATTCTGTGAAATTCAAAAAATCGCTAAATTCAATCCCCTTGTTAACACCTATGAAGTTACCCAATAACAAAGCAAGTAAAAACAAAATGCAATGAATAACTGTTTCAAGCCATCTCGGAACATTTATTATTGGATTTGCTAAGTATTTTTTCATTACTACAAGATGTATCGGATTATTTTTAAATATAAATGCATGATCTATCTATAATCCAGCCCCAGCTCATCCTGAAACACCTCACCCTGCCCTCTCCTCAAGAGCCTTTCCCGGGAATTCGGGAAGAGGGTGAAGTTTGTGGTAGTTTGTGAGATTGTTCTCATACTGGTTTAATTGGCTGAACAAATTTAATAAAATTGTAGAACCAGGCTCCCTCTCTTTGAGAGCCTGTCCCGACTATTCGGGAAGAGGGCGGGGGGTGAGGTAAAACCGGAAGGTCGCTATTGTTAAATCTGTTGAAGCTCTATACGTTTTGAATCAAACTATGCTATTAAGATTAACACCCTTTTTAATTGCAACAATTATTGCCTTTATCTCCTTAAAGTCATTAACCTTCCAATTTCTTGTCATTCTTTGCTTGCATATACACTTCCCATTTGAATAAATTCGAAGTTCAAATATTGATTCGCGATAAAAAAGATGATCAACTATTTTAACATCAATATTTTCAATTTTAATCTCTTCATTTTTTATTAGTTTGTCAAATTTATACAATTCAAGATTAACTGTTTTATCCTCTTCAGAAATTGTTAATGAGCCAAGATAATAAATGTAATTGATGGGTATTCTGATGAATGAGAATGCTAATATAATATCAATTATTAATATTATTAGCCAATTTACATGCATAGGAATACTAAAAACATTCCAAAACACAAATGCGATGATAGCTAAAAATATACTAAAATCCCCAAAAGCTCTAAAAACAAAGTATTCAAATTCCGGGTTGTATGCGTGCATTTTTTTTTCCATAAAATATTGGTTTTCACTTATGGTCTTAAACAATTTAGAATAGGCTCATTTTCAACATACTGCTTATTAAATCATTTCCTCAAGCAGATAACTTGAAGTATCATTAGCTGGTTTTGTTTCATAATTTGCTCAATATTATCACCTATAATTAATCCAACTTTCAACTACTCTTTCTACAGTCTTAGGCGCCAAAGGATGAACTGGCTGCGAAGCTAGAGAATTAATATCTTCATTTTCAGTTGCATTACCGGAAGTTTTACTCGTTGAACAACTTTTTATATCATCATTTGATTTAGTAAATACTTTAATAGTTGCAGGGAGAATGTTTATTAGTGTAAAAGCCTGGCTCATTCCTTGCATTGTGCTTTTTATTGGAAACCCTAATCCAAATTCCGCACTACCTTGAGCAAGATCGCCAAGATTGACACCTCCTTCGAATGTACCTCCTGATGTTTTTGAAAAAGCTCCCATTACTACACCTGTGCCAGAAGATGGACATTTGTCAACTTTTTTCTGATCAAATTTATCAGGATGTAAATGCATAATAAGCTTTCCAAAATTCAGACCTGTAGATGTCGGCCCTAATACCCAGCCAGGAAGACCGCCAAAAACTGTTGTTAATGCTCCCCCGGCAATTCCTTAAACATCTTGTACAATATTGTTGTTTGCAAATTCCCCTAGTGTTTCTCCTGTAATTGCATTCTGCTCTGAGTTAAAAACATATAAATATGGCGGATCACCAACCCTCATCCCATCCGGGTCTACAAACCGCATAGGGTTATCCACGTAATAATTGTATGGTGACCACCTGCGGTATTTCTCCGCCATAGGATCAATGCTATGCCACCTCCCCAAAACCGCATCATACATCCTCGCCCCATAATCCAACCACCCCAGCCCCATTTCATCCTGCATCATTTTGCCGTTAAATTTGTATTCATTG